>DMOT01000277.1 GCA_003456765.1 Bacillota bacterium | reverse complement strand
ATCTCATGTCGTCAAGGGTTTCTGCAGCCTGAAGCTCATCAAGCCTCCGCCTGATCACCTTTGCCCGAGATTCTCCCCATTTTCGTTTGCCAATCTTAGGATCTGTGCATGCCAATAGGAGGTCCTCATCCTTAAATATTATACGCAAATCAGGTCCCCCATGTCAAATCGTATATTAACCCCAAGCGTTAAGACTCGTTTGTGTGGACTTGAGTTCTTCTGCACCTTGCTGTACGTATGAGCTTTGGGCCATGTTCGTTCATTTCGAGGAACCCCACCATAATCCTCCATATATGCATTGGCCTGGGGTAGAGTCGCCCATTAACAAGAGCTATTGCAACTTCGCGTTGAATGCTCCCATAACGGAATAGACCTCACACCCGCCTCCGCCTCGCCGGTCGCCCTCCCTCAAGGTGCAGAATAGCTCCACCATCCAACTGGCACAGTAGAACCAGCGAGCACAAAATCGAGCAATCTCTCTTAATGATGCTTTCCGCGAACGATGAAGGAAACAATAGTGGGGACTATTGACACCTATGCTTTATTAATATATACTCCTAATTAGTAACGGTTATTGCTTAGGGGATGTAGATAGATGACCGAAGGTGAACTGGAACAACGTCTTCACCATTTCAAGGATGTTTGCAGGCGCGAAGGTTTCAAAGTGACCCATCAACGCTTGGTAATCTTTGAGGAAGTGGCAAAGTCACATGATCACCCCGATGCAGAAACCATATGTCAGCGCGTCCGTGAGAAGATACCTACGGTATCACTTGACACCATCTATCGAACCCTGTGGATGCTTGACTCGCTGGGATTGATCACAACCGTGGGCCCATCACGAGAGAAAGTGCGTTTTGATGGCAACGTCACGCCACATCATCACTTCGTCTGCTCGATCTGCGGCGAAGCGCATGACGTGGACTATCCAGGGCTTGACGCTGTAACAGCGCCAGAGGAGGTCGAGGGCATCGGCCGAGTCGACGCAGTCCATGTGGAGTTGCGCGGCGTGTGCAAGCGCTGCGAGAAACAGACTGGATCCAGAGAGCGCCACATATAGGCTGCTCATGAAAGGAGAATGTACGTATGACTGAGAATTGCAAGACTGCATGTTGTGAGGAGACCATGCGTATTCCCCTCATAGGAGAGAAGGCCCCGAGCTTTCAAGCAGTAACAACACAGGGCAAAATCTCTTTCCCCGATGACTACAAGGGCAAGTGGGTCATACTCTTCAGCCATCCGGCGGACTTCACTCCAGTATGCACAACTGAGTTTATGACCTTTGCATCAATGCAAGATGAGTTCCGCGAGCTCAACTGCGAATTGATCGGGCTTTCCATCGACAGCAACTTCAGCCACATAGCCTGGCTGAGAACAATCAAAGAGAAGATCAAGTTCCGCGACATGGAGAAAATCGAGGTCAAGTTCCCGCTCATCGCCGACCTGAAGATGGAGGTCGCAAAGAAGTACGGGATGGTTCAGCCATCGGCTAGCGACACTCAAGCCGTGCGGGCAGTCTTCTTCATAGACCCCGAGGCGACCATCCGCGCTCTGGTCTATTATCCGCTTTCCAACGGACGAAACTTCGACGAGATCAAGCGCCTGCTTATCGCCATGCAGACTTCTGATAAGCACAAAGTGGCCACTCCGGCGGACTGGCGCCCGGGCGAGAAGGTAATAGTGCCTCCTCCGGGATCGTACGGGCAGGCCGACAAGAGAGTAGCCGAAGCAGGCGACGACTACGAGTGTCAAGACTGGTTCCTGTGCTTCAAGAGCCTGCCGGAGTAGTATGGAGAACATAACCTGATATACACGACATCAACCCCAATCGGCCGCGGCGGGCACATCCGGCTCGCCACGGCCGCTGTTTTCCTCGGTTTCACGTCCATCTTAGCCTTGGGGCTATGTCGGCAATGAAGCCGTCCCGAAAGGGGGCCTCCTGTCCCCAAAGGGCGTGCGGCCCATCTGCTGATTCCTTTCCTTGCACAGAAACTGAAAGCTCTAGGCCGTGGGGCCATGGATTTCTAATACGCCGGCTAACAGGTTCGAGCGCCCTTTGAAGCAGGACCCACCCTCTGTTGATAATCGGCCAGCACTTTGGTTAGCTTAGAATAAGATGGATGGACTAGCTTGCGTTCGCGTTCCTCTAGAGTTTTGTCATCCAGCAACAGCTCTATGCGGCGCTCAGCAATGTCGATCTCAATCATGTCCCCATTTTCGACACACGCAATTGCTCCGCCCGTCAAAGCCTCCGGTGTAATGTAGCCCACCGACAGACCGCCTGAAGCTCCAGAGAAACGACCGTCTGTGATCACTGCCAATCTTCTGCCTTTTACCAGTTCAGTTACGCGGTGCATCTCACGCATTCCGGGACCTCCTTGGGGTCCCTCATACCGAATCACCAGAACGTCGCCGTCCTTCACGTCGCCTCGAGTGATAGCTTCAGTGCAGTCTTCCTCACAATCGAAGACCCGCGCAGGGCCGCGAAACGACCACAGCTCCCGAGGTACTGCCGACTTCTTGACGACACCGCCTTCCAGGGCGATATTGCCCTTGAGCACAGTAATTCCTCCATAGGGCAGCACTGGCTTGCTAACCGAATGGATGACCTCTGGATCAGTATTCTGTGCTTCTTCCACCATTTCTCGAAGTGTTTGGCCGCTTATGTTGATGGCTTCAAGGTCGAGCAGTGACGCAATCTCCTTCATTACTGCAGGCACGCCCCCAGCAAGGCCCAGATCCTTTGCACTAAACGGCCCGTTGGGGGTTATCGGTGTCAGAAAAGGGGTGTCTTCACTCAGTCGATCAAAGTCATCCCATGTTACGTCCAAG
>DMOT01000185.1 GCA_003456765.1 Bacillota bacterium | reverse complement strand
ACAATGAGATGCCAGTGCGCTTAGTTGAAGGTGCCCATTTTTCCCATGGGGAGCTGAAAACAGCCTGTTGACGCCTACTCAGGCAAATGAGACTGCTTCATTGCCAGAGAGGAAGCTGTTCTTGCCAAATTGTGCAACTGGCATGCACGAGAAATCGGCTACAACGCAAATGCCTCGATTGGACGTTGCACGTCTGTGATATTGCCACCCCATGACGCGACTGAGATAATGTCACCCATGAACAAGGGGACGAGGGCTTACATTCCATCCGACGATTGGCGGTCAGCTCGAGGCGGGGATCATCTCTGCAGATCGAGTCTCATCATCCTCCTGTAGATGGTGTTTCTTGAGACACCCATTTCTTCAGCTGCGCGGGTGATGTTGCCATCGTGTTTCTCGAGAACTTTGAGCAGCTCCTCTCGCTGGCGCTCCTGGGCAGAGTGTCGAATGCGTGCTCTGTGCTGCTCGAATGTGGCAGGTATGGCATCTGAGAATCTTGAGCCCAAATAGGATGGGGCGATCTCAGAATGCTCTGGCTGTAATATCTCCCCCGGGAGATGCTCGAGGCCGACATGTCCTGCTGTTGCAGTGTTCACCATGCGTTCCGCGACGCTCTGAAGCTCTCTAACGTTTCCAGGCCACTCGTAGGCACACAGGTGGTCGATGACTTCTGCGTCGACTTTGTGGATGTTGAGTTCCAGCCGGGCCATGGCTCTAGAGAGAAAGAAATTGAAGAGGAGGGGGATATCTTCCTGGCGTTCCCTCAACGGCGGCAGCAGGATGCATATCACATTCAATCTATTGTAGAGATCAGGCCTGAAGTTGCCCCTGGCGACCTCGTGTTGGAGATTTTTACTTGTGGCACAGATAACTCTGACATCCACTTCGGTCATGTTGGCTCCGCCTATGCGTGTCACCATCTTATCCTGAAGAGCCCTGTGAAACGCAACTTGCTGTTCGAGTGGCATGTCGCCGATTTCGTCCAAAAACAGAGTGCCGCCTGACGCCAGTTCAAGTCTGCCGGGTCGTCCGCCGGGGGCTGCGCCTGTGAATGCGCCGTCCTCATAGCCAAAGAGCTCGCGGCCTACCAGATCGCGGGGCATGGCGCCGCAGTTCATCGGAATAAAGGGGCCTCTCGCCTGTTTGCCCCTGTTGTGGACTGCGTGTGCAAACATCTCCTTGCCTGTCCCGGCTTCGCCACAGATGAGAACAGTGCTGTCGGTTTCAGCCGCGATTTTGGCCAGCTCCATGGCGCGTTGCAGACCAGCGTCCTTGCCGATTATGTCGTCGAGGGTGAATGTGGCGTAAGACCCGCTGTATCTGCCTATCAACTTGGCAATCCTCTTCATGGGACTGAGGGATATGACCCCTGCTCTGACTTGATCGTGCTCGTCACGAATCGGTTTTCCGCTGACGAGGCATTGCACCCGCCCGTTGGCGGTTTCAAGAGCCATCTCCGCTTCGGCAAAGGCCTTGCCGGAAACGACCATTTCTTCGACATGACGCGGAGAGCTTACCATCTGCATGAAGGGGGCTCTGGGCGCGCGGGCTTTGCCGGAGCCCAGAATTCGATCGGCAACAGGATTGGTTTGCCTGATTACGCCTTCGGCATCGAGCAACACTATTCCGTGCGCGGCTGTCTCAAACATCTTGCCCAGATTGTCATTGGCAATGATCAGCTCGCAGACCTTGGCATCGGCGCTCAATTGTGCCTCTATCGCTTCAACGGTTGCGACCACCATTCCCAACGTGTGAAGATGGGTTTTGGACGAGGGCCCCGAGATCTGAAGGACGCCTATTGTACGCTCGCCGCCACTGCGAATCGGGGCAGCAGACGATGTCCATTGATGGAGTTCCTCGCAGTAGTGCTCCTTTCCAAATACCTGAACCGGTTTTGCGATGGCGAGGGCAGTGCCGATTCCATTGGTTCCAGCATGATGCTCTGCCCAGCTGGAGCCGGGCACAAGGTTGATGAGAGCTCCTCGGCGAAGGGCATTGTCATCTCCGACAACTTCCATTACCCGTCCGAATTCGTCTGAGATGATCACCGCGAAACCGGAACCCGCAACAAATTCATAGAGGCTTGACATGAAGGGGCGAGACACACCTATCAGGTCAGACTTCATCTCTATGATCTTCCCAAGTTGATCTTGAGTGAGGATCATCTTGCCTGCGGCATCCTTGGGATCCACGCCTGCTCTTTGTGATCTGATCCACGATCCTGCCACAAAGGGCCTGAGTGCTTCCGCTCGCACCGCACCCGTACTGGCGAGGTCGTCCCATGCCCTGGCCACGATGTGGGGAATATACTCGCTAGCCATTATATGTCTCCCTTTCACACGCTCGCCCCCAATGGACGCCGGCGCGACTTCTGGTTGCGATCGCTTCAAACAACTAGAACCACATGGAGGAAGCAAATTACATGTAGTACTTCTCATTCGTATTGTTGCATAGTTGCCCCTAGTCTGTCACGTTTATGACAATCAAGTGGCATGGCCGAAAGAGTTGCCAGCGGGTCGCCGGCGGCAGTTGATGGTTGACCCAATGCTGGCGCTGTGGGGTGAAGGTGAGAAGGAGGGCCGTACCCACCATGGAGCAACCAACCAGATGCCGTGTGGGAAAAGGCCATTCGGTGAGCGGGAGTCTGTTCGGCTGGGCTTCGTTATGGCAGGCCGTTGCCTAGAGGATGCTATTCGCCCAACGGATCGCCTCGGCATACAGGCTTGGAATGCTTCGTTTGTCAAGGCCTAGGGATTTGGATAGCGAAGAGACCTTGATCCACATCCCTTGTTCATAGCTGACCGCCAAATCAAGAAGGTTCAAGTGAGGTCCCGGTGCTCCTGTCAACGCAGAGCGCGCTTGCTCTGATAGCGGAATCATGTCAGGGACATCTTTCATGTGTCCACGGAAGAGCGGGGCAACACCAGAACCCAGGCCGAGCATGAACAACTCGCTTGGCGGGTTCTTGAAGTTAGCTTCTTGACCGAGCAGCTCTGTGAACCTGGCTCGAACCAACCCGGACCGCAGGAGCACGCTCGCGTTGCGGTCTGAAAAGACTGAAGCAGCGTGGAGAGATATCCATTTCGTGATCTCGTCAAGCCCCAACAAAGGAAGGGCTAGACCTACGGAAGACACCTCGCGCGCCAAACCGACGGCTGGAGAATTGACAATCCGAAGTATGTGTTCTGACAG
The DNA here is from genome assembly GCA_003456765.1 of Bacillota bacterium. GTDB lineage: Bacteria > Bacillota > DTU025 > DTU025 > DTU025 > UBA10085. The sequence goes on along the minus strand of DMOT01000185.1, from coordinate 1,449 downwards.
TGTCCGGCTTGCCGCCACGATCTGGGCAATACGGGGCATGCTTGGCTCTGGTGTATTGACCTCATATAACAGGCGCAAGCACGCAAATCCGTCAGAAAGGGTCCTTAAATCCACATTGGCACCGGGCAGATGGAGAAATTCGCCCTGAAATAGAGAGTACCCGCGAGCGACTGCGTTTGCGAAGTCTTTGTCTGTTTTCACATTAGTCGCCCAAAGCCGCGCTGAAGCTGCCTCCGCCACTCGAGGGTATGCCTCGATCTCCTGCTGCGAGCTCTCCGCGAAGTCTACCCTGAATATGTTTGCAAGCTCGGCAAGGGGGCTGGGGGGTTCTGCGTGAGATGACAAAGAAACTGCCACGTCAAACCCGCGTTCCTTGAGTGTTCGGCATGTCCGAATTGCTGCTTCCGTTGCCCTGACGTCCTCATCAATATTCACAGTAACCATGGTGGACCGGAAGCGGGCAGGAGCGCCACTCTCCATCATCTGATGGTCAAAGGTTATGAACGCCTTCTTGCCATCGAGTATCTTGCGCATTTCTGGGACCAGGGTCTGAGAGACAAAAGAAGATAAGGCCATCTCTTCCTGAACTGCATATTCCCACAGTTCGCTTAGTCCAGGCCAAAACAGCACTTGATAGCCGCGGAGGCTTCTGGCGCGGTCACAGATGGGCTGGCGTGCGATGAAAATATCCACAAATGATCGCCCTCCATCAGTCCGATTATCGCGAGCCTGAGAGAATGAGCGTAGGGGTCTGTAAACAATGCGACTACATTTTGTATATTAAACAAGATTATGCAAAGTCCTCCAAGGCCGGCGAATGTAGAGTCGGGAAATGCCCAGCATGACTACCCAAACCGAGCAGACGTCCGGTTCTCCGAACCCGTGAATTTGCCTGACTCTCCAACTGTCGCACCGATCTGTGCATGTGCCGCTAACATGCGGGCGCTGGTAAAACGGTGTATGCCACCGATTTCTCCAATGATGGTCGCGGCGAGAAAGGTATCGATGCCAGGGATGGTCTCGATCACGTTGTAATACTCGCCTTCCGGGCTGCGTGTTCGGAACGGGCGTCGCTAGCACGGTGGTACCCTCGTCATCAATGACACAAGCCCCATGCTGCTTCTTGGCAACGTCGATATCGGCGAAATACATGCGGATCACGATCCAAGTCAGTAGTGGGCTGGATCCCGCGGACATCTGCAAGTTCCAACCCAGCTGTTTACTCAAGACATGCTCATTCGAGAATCCTTGTAGAGGCGGGGGAAAACCCTATAGAACGGGATAGACATTATTTCCAAGGGAAATCCACGAAACACCCCAACCCCTACAAAACAACTTGGGTTTTCAAAAAAATCCTCCTTTTCTGGTTTAAAGGATTATCTGGGACCCTGTTCTTTTAAACAACTCCCAGCCCCCGCGACCGTACTAGACATCGTATGACCACTTATG
>DMOT01000272.1 GCA_003456765.1 Bacillota bacterium | reverse complement strand
CCGGGCCGCAAGATCCAGGTTCCCCAGGGAAAGCAGGGACTACATAGACTCTGACTCCGGGCACAAGCAATTCTGTCAGTCGGCCGGGATCGGCTACATGCGCTATGATCTCGTCGCCGGCTCTGTCAAAGCCATAAGCATGCTCTACATCGCGTGAGAGGCGAACATTAGCCACAAACCTGTTGGGCCTGGCAATGAATGTGGCTTCCACAGGAGCCTGGGCTCGAGTGAGAATTGGAACCTGCGTAGACGGAGAGCTGTCTGCCTGGTGCGAATCCATCATGGATCCCTCCTGTTCACACAAGAACGGGTTAGCCATCTCAACCTCAATGGGCCAGGCTAACCCGTGCCTGCCTGGACATGTGTTGCCCAAGTGCAAGCCGTGAGCGTCACGGTGGACGCGGCCGATGTCGCATCCCGTGCCACTCAATCATTTTTGCAATTATTCTACCGTGATCACTGTCTCCTCCATGGGCCTCTGAGAACGCGGCCTGCGGGCGGGCAGTTCGGCCGGGTATCCCATGGGAACCAATGCTACTGGACGAAAGCGTTCTGACAGATTGAGAGCTTTGCTCACCTTCTTCTCATCGAAGGCGCCCACCCAACATGATCCGATGCCGTATTCCAATCCTGCCAGCATAATGTTCTGAACAGCGGCCGCCGTATCTTGTATGCAATACAGCTCCGACCCGCGGTAGCCGTAACGGGTTGCGCTCCGTGCGGGCTCGGCCAGAACGGCTACGACTACTGGTGCCTGTGAGACGAATTCCTGGCCGAAAGCGGCTTCCGCGAGAGCCTCCTTGAGGCCGGGCCGCCTGATCACCCAGAACTGCCAGGGCTGAATATTGCCTGCGCTTGGAGCCTTGAGCCCGCAACCGATGATGCGGCTCACAACAGCTTCAGGGATGGGATCCTGTTTGAACTGCCGGACGCTTCGCCTTTCCTCAATGGCCTCGATTACGTTCTTGCTCAACACAGTCACCTCCACCGAACGCAACGCATCTGAGCTCTCATAATATGCATTTATCCGTGGTTCTGAAAATTCCTTCATCTATCCCCAAATTATGAGCGCCTGTGCCGCTTTAAGGCAACATACGGGGATCTTCCGTTAGTACGCTTGCCCTGGCCGGAGGAGAGGCCGGGCGGGCCCGGACAGCCATTGCGACTCAATCACCCATTCCCAATCGAGCTGACAATCAGTTGATGTCTATTCTGCGCGTCCTCACCCTCGATTCTTCAGTCTTGGGCATGACTATATCAAGAACGCCATGGTTGAAACTGGCTTTAGCCTGGTCCGCCTTGATTCCGACACTCAGCGGAAGCGTCCTCATGAACTGCCCGGAGAAGCGCTCCCTGCGGAACACATTGCCCGACTCAATCTCGTGTTCATGTTTGGATTCTCCCTTGATCGTGAGGCTGTTGTCGGTCACAGTCACTTCCAGATCATCACGGTTCACTCCGGGCAAGTCCGCCCTGACCACAATGTTGTCATTAGTCTCATACATATCCACTGACGGACGCCAGTTGCCCGCCCCTGCCAGGCCCGTCCTCCAACTCCCATCGCCCAGGATCTTGCCGAATGCGTCGCGAAGTGCGACAAGATCATCAAATGGATCCCACCTGGTAATCCCCATCTGTCAGCCCTCCTTAATCATGTCTATTCCCCTGCCCCACGCCGGGTTCTTCAGACCCGCGCAGCCTGCCAAACCACGATTCCGCCGCCACGTCCCGAGTGGCCGCTCGGCCTCTCCACGCTGCGCCATGCTCTGCTTACAGTAGGTAGTATGGCTCCAGAACGCCAAACTCAAACGACGGGTGGACGCAGTCTCTCGACTTGTGCACGAACCCAGTCGGAGCTTGACACGAAGGCGGCGATGTCTTGTTCCGGGAGCAAGGGACCCATGTTCCTTGCCTCATCTGTTCGCAAGGAAGTGAGTGGAAGGTTCGTAGACAGGGTAAATGGGACCAGGGTCGCATCTAAAGAACAGGTCACAGTGGCTATTGAGGTTCGCAGGAAGATGGGGCTCAATGCCAGGGGCATCCTGGAGACTCGGGAATCCCCTGACGGGTATCGCATCAGGCAGCTGGCCGCATGGCGCAACCACAACCCATCGCGACGATCGCCTGCGGTATGGTTCTTCTGGGTCTGCATTGCCCGCAATTCAGAACCTAGCCGCTCGACTAGTCCAAGATGCTTTTCTGCGAGTCACTTAGCGGCTCGCGCTCGAATACCGCCTGAGAGAAAGCGGCCAGAAGGCTCTGCCCAGAACCAGGAACACAGCTGTGACTGCCATGGCCGAGGCTACGCCATTGAGGCTAACCGTACCCAGCAAGGACTAGAGCAGGCATATTGGCAACGACTGCAACGGGAACGATGAGTGTGAAGGCGGACCTGACGGCTCCTTTGAATATGTAGGCTGGATACTGGCTGATCATGAAGAAGTCGAGGAACAGGTAGTACAAGGCCTCAATCCGCATTGCCCAATGCGATATTGTCATGATAGTCAAACCCACGGCATAAGTCAGGAGGCTGACTGGAGATGAGAGTAGATCGCAAGAGAATTACAACCATATCACTCAAGGGTAATTGACCCTTGCCGCCCGATTTTGAGAAAGCAATCCTACTCAATCGTTGAGAGACTGGTTCGCCCGCAGGAACCAGCCTCAAGTTGCAGAAGGATAGTTGAATATCGTCATAGGCGCAGCAGAGGAGGCGACTTTGGAAATGGCTTTCGATATCGTAGACCTATCTCAGCTGACAGCGCCAGGGCTAGTTCTGGACGTTGGTGGAGGCGGCGAAGGAATCATCGGTTCTGTACTCGGAAGACAAGTGATCGCCATCGATCGCCTCCGGGAAGAGCTAAAGGAGACATCGAATGATGCGCTTAAGCTTGTGATGGATGCGAGGGACATTTCATTCGTCGACGAGTCCTTCGACGAAGCGACCTGCTTTTTCAGCCTGATGTACATGCCCCCTGAATCTATCCCCCGTGTCCTCTCGGAGATTTTCAGGGTGCTCAGGCCAGGGGGAAGGCTGAGGATCTGGGATGCGGAGATACCCCCTGCAGGTCCACGGGATAAGCTGTTCACAATCAACTTGGAGATCCTCTCATGCGCCCACGTGCACCTGAGGACCTACAAGACCGGCTACGGAGTGAGCTGGCCCGGCAGATCCCTAAACCGCTCCATTCTCGAGCATCTGGCGCAGGATTGCGGCTTTATGACACTCGGGCACGCAGAGTCAGGACGGACATTCTACCTGAGCCTGCTGAAGCCGAGCCGACCGGGATCCGGACATGTCTGCTACATACAGACAGCTGCAGGCCCTATGGAAGTGGTCAGAGCCACCGCAAAGGACATGCGCGATGCATACGAAGTGCTCGCCAATAGCTGCAGAAGAGTGGTCGAGTTTGGCGGGAAGATTCCCGCCTGGCTCTTCACTGCAGACGGCCAACAGCACGTATCGGAGAAGATACGCGACTCAGACTACTTCATAGGATACATCGCTGACTCACCGGCTACAGTCCTCTGGATCAAGTGGGCAGATTTCTGCTCATGGGATGACGCAGGAATCGACGGCCAGGCAGGATACGTCCACGGCTTCGGAGTCAAGAAGGAATGGGCAGGTGCAGGCGCAGGGAAAGCCCTCCTGGAATGGGCCTCCTCCTATGTAGCCTCCAGGGGAAGGCGGTTGATACGGCTAGAATGCGACGCAAAGAACGTTCCGCTGTGCGCCTACTACGAAAGGCTGGGTTTTGAGGACAGGGGCTTGGCAGGGCCAGGCCATCAGCTCCGAAGGTATGAGCGCCGGGCAAGCGAATAGGTCAGACGCCTGGTGCGGCCCAATGCCATATGCTTTCGTTCCTAATACAACTCATCCAGAAGGATGTAGTACTGGACTTTCGCGACATCCACATCCTCCACACCGTACTCGTGAAAGAACAAGGCGGCCATCTCGCCGCCCCGCGGTCCGGCATTATGCTTAAGGCTTCTGGCGGCCAGGGCCAGGTCCTGATATCTGTCTGCAACCCCGGCGCGGCCCCAGTCGACAAATCCACTGATCCCGCTATCTGAGACAATTACGTTGGGCAAGCAGTAGTCCCCGTGGGTGAATACGAGATCCTCCTCTAGAGGCTTCGTCGCCACAAGCTCATCGTAGATGTCGCGGGCCGCCCTACCCGTGTTCTCAGGCTCAAGATCCGCCTCATCAACGACGCCCGCCTCGACTCTGTCCAAAGCCTCGCCTAGAACCACATCCAGCCTTCGATCGAATGGGCATTCTGGGATGTCAAGACTGTGAATCATCCGCAAGCCGCCGGCGAACATTCTCACAACTTCCTCCAGGTCGCGCTCTGACATGCAATCCACACAGTTTAAGCCCGGAATCTCCGTAACCAACAAGTATTGCATCTCGTCACATTCGATGAAACGGAGAACCTGCGGCACCAGAAGGTGGCCAGACAGCCAATGGAGGATCTCCTTCTCATGCCTGAGGTTCTAAAAATCGGTCCTGCGCTGAACCTTGAGGTACGCGTTCCCACCCGTCGAGATCCCCCGAAGTTTGTATACAGCAGATGAAGAGCAGCCCATCGTATCTCTTTCCCATACGGCACCTCCAATGATGCGCTCAAGCTCCCTGGGAATCGCCACTCGCCAGTCCCCGATCCTGTTTGCTTCGCTCATAGCTACATCCACCTCTATCAAAACACGTCCAACAGGCACTATCATATCTAGATCAGCTCAGGTTCGTCCTCAGTCTCAGGCTCCTTGATGCCCCATGGATTCCCGCCCCCAGTAAAGCGCCAGACCGTATAGAAGCCTGCCAGGATGATTAGAGTAGTCAAAATCCCGCCCTCAGGACCGAACGCCCCGCCTGTCAGGAGATCATTGTGGCTCGCCGCGACAGTGTATACGCCCTCAAGTTTTCGTCCGCTCACGGGAAATCCGAAAATGTAGCCTTGGAAGTAGTTCCAGGTGATGTGGTAGCCCGCAGGCATCCACAGACTGCCGGTTCTGACAAACATGTAGGCAAACAAAAAACCTACCAGCCCCACATTTACGAGTCCGGTCAAAGACACATTGGCATTCCCAACATGAAGAAAAGAGAAGATGAGAGATGTCACAATAGCCGCCGCCCAACGGTTCCACGTCTCAGACAGGGCGGAGATTGAGTATGCTCTTGAATAAAGTTCCTCTGTGAACCCTACGAAAATGAAAAGAACCGCCCCCGCAAGCAGGTTCCATGAGAACCTGGGTTCGGCAAGACCATTCTCAAGAGTAATGCTGTCGGAGGCAAGCAAGGCAGCGAAAACAACTGCCATCGAAACTGCGCCGAGCGCCAGCCCGTAGGCAAATTCCCCGCGATGCCCGGAAAGAGGCCCCACCCCAATATCCGCAAGCTTCTTCTTATCGAGGAGCCTTAAGGCAAGGAGTATGCCGAAGATCAATGCCACAGAAGGAATCAACCTTTGAATGAGCTTTAGCCATCCGCTGCCGTCCACTACTTCTTCCATCCCTCTGACGAGGAATTCCTCAGTCTGCTCACCAGTCAAATCAGTGGGAACTTCTACGGCTGCTGTCATGGTGCCCCAGAAGACCAGGAAAAGTAACCCTGCTATGATCGAGGTGAAAACTAGCGCGACAATGATTCTCCACTCGGGCCGAAGCCGGCCGTCCTTCATAACAAAGAGCCTCTTCAAAATGTGCACCCCCACCCTCCAGGATACCACAGCTTGCCAGATTCGGCCGTAAGCCTAAACCTCCCACAAAACCTCAGGACCCACTTCGGAAATGGAGGAGCATCCTGTAAGCATCATGGCTACATGCAGTTGTTTTGCATACTCCTCGAGCTGAAGACTTACACCTTCCGCTCCGCCTCCTATTGCCGCTACCGCCAGCGGACGACCGACCAAAACAGCATCTGCACCAAGGGCCAGCATCTTCAAGACGTCCACGCCGCTTCGAATGCCGCCATCTACAAGCACGACCATTCTGCCCCTCACCCGCCTTGCTATGGAGGGCAGGACATCTGCAGTGCCTGGCGTATGGTCGAGAGCTCTACCGCCATGGTTTGAGACCACGATGCCTGCAACCCCGGCCTCCGCTGCAATATCCGCCTCATCCGGAGTCATGATGCCCTTGAGTA
>DMOT01000326.1 GCA_003456765.1 Bacillota bacterium | reverse complement strand
CCCCGCCCCTGTCCCCCCCCCCCCCACAATCGGCACCGCCACATCTTCGCCGCTAAAAACCAGTTCGCGCAGGCGCGTCCGCCCTTCGCCACCTCTGTAGCATCTGGCCTCCATCGCCACGGCCAGCTCGTCAGCTCTGCGAAAAGCACTTACAAACAGCGGCACGAGAATGGGTATCATCGCTCTGGCTCTCCTTGCAATGTTGCCCGATTCAAAATCAGCACCCCTTGCCATCTGCGCCTTCATGATCTTGTCAGTCTCCTCCAGGAGCGTCGGAATGAAGCGCAGTGCGATCGTCATCATCATTGCAAGCTCATGGGCGGGCAATCCGAGAAACGCAAATGGTTTGAGCAGGCGTTCGAGGCCGTCCGTGAATGCAATCGGAGACGTAGTCATGGTCACAATCGATGTAGCAAGGACCAAAAGGGCCAGCCTGACAATGGTAATAATCCCTAGCCTCAACCCTTGATCGGTTGCTGTGATACTCCCGATGCTGAAAAGCGCCTCCCCCGGATCCATGAATAGATGCAACACGAACGTCAGCACCATTATGAAGGTCAGCGGACGCAGACTTCGGAGAACCAGCCTGAAAGGGGCCCTCGAAACTGCAATCGCAAGGATTACCGGCACCGCAAGCATGGCATATGCCAGTGGATTACTTACCACGAAAAGCACAATGACAATACCAAGCGACACTAGCATCTTTGTCCGCGGATCAAGCCTGTGCATAAGGGACTCGCCAGGCATGTACTGGCCGACTGCCGCATTGGCGAAGTTCATCTTCCAACACCTCCGCAAGGAGTGTCGGATTCACGAGCCAGCCCTGATGCTGCAAGAAGCGATGGCAGCAAGGCCTCTGATGCCTCCCCAACCGTGATCACATCAGTCGGGAAGCCGTATCCCCGTCTCGCAAGCTCCGCCATTAGGTCCGTGACCTGGGGGACGCCCAGGCCTATCTCGACGAGTTCGTCGCGGCGCTCGAACACATTGCGTGGCGGGCCATCCATGACTATCCTACCGTCCTCCATGACCACAAGCCTGTTTGCGAATCTCGCAACATCCTCCATGCTGTGGGAGACGAGGACAATCGTGTACCCGTGCTCATCATGGAGCGCCTGAATCTCCCCGAGAACATCCTCCCTGCCCCGCGGATCCATCCCGGCAGTAGGTTCGTCCAAAATCAGCACCTTAGGCCTCATCGCAATAACGCCTGCTATAGCAACGCGCCTCTTCTGTCCGCCCGACAGCTCAAACGGAGACCTCTCCGCGAATTCCTCATAGTTGAGGTCGACAATGCGCATCGCTTCACGGACTGCATCATCGACCGCATTATCCGCCAGTCCCATGTTCCTCGGGGCAAACGCAATATCTGATGCAACAGACTCCTCAAAAAGCTGATGCTCAGGGTATTGAAAGACTAGGCCTACTTTTCTCCTTACATCCCTGAGAGCAACGCCTTTCTGCCAGATATCCTGCCCATCCACGAAAACGTGGCCCGAATCCGGTTTCAGAAGTCCATTGAAATGCTGGACGAGCGTGGACTTTCCGGAGCCGGTCCTGCCTATGATGGCCACAAGCTCTCCTTCGGCAATCGACAGTGTCACATCCCGGAGGGCCTGCCGCGCCAGGGGCGTTCCCCGCATGTACGTATGGCATAGATCTCGAACTTCAATGACTGTGGAGCTCACTTTTGCACTGCCCCCCGCCCAAGAAGAGTCCCGATGTCATCGGCCATTTCTTCAACCGTGAGCGGACACCTTGAAAGCGCCACGCCGGCGGCTTGCAGCTCTCCGGCTAGCTCTGTGACTTGTGGCACATCCAGGTCCAGCCTCCGCAATGTTGCAGGCTGTGAGAAGACCTCCCGGGGCGTTCCAGAGAGAGCAATTCGCCCCTCTTCCATCACGATGACTCTATCTGCATACACAGCTTCGTTCATAAAGTGTGTTATGTGGACTATCGATATTCCCTCATCTGAGGCAAGGCGGCGCACGGTGCGCAGTACTTCAGTGCGGCCCACTGGATCAAGCATCGCAGTGGGCTCATCAAGGACGATGCATCTGGGTCTCATCGCAATCACGCCTGCTATGGCCACTCGTTGTTTCTGACCTCCCGAGAGCATATGGGGCGCAGACTTCTCATACCCAGTCATGTCCACAAGCGCCAGCGCTTCATCTACGCGTCGCCTTATTTCTCCTCGCTCAACTCCAAGGTTCTCAGGCCCAAACGCCACGTCCTCTTCGACAGTGGTCGCTACTATCTGGTTATCAGGGTTCTGGAACACCATGCCCACCGCCTGGCGGATCTCCCACAGACTAGACTCGTCTTGGCTGTTCATCCCGAGCACGTAGACGTTCCCGCGTGAAGGAACTAGCAAGGCGTTCATATGCTTAGCCAGTGTCGACTTGCCTGATCCGTTGTGTCCGATTATGGCCACAACCTCGCCCGGCCAAATCTCCAGGCTAACGTCGAGAAGCGCCTCTACCTGTCCTTGGCTTCCGCCATCATAGGCATAGCTCACATT
>DMOT01000126.1 GCA_003456765.1 Bacillota bacterium | reverse complement strand
CATCATAACAGGGCATGACACGCCCGACGACGGGCAGATGTGGATCGACCCGGAATTACGTGTGGGATACGTTCCCCAGAAGCCTGAGTTTCCGGAGTCGGTCACCCCTATCTCCCTGTGCCACGCTGCAATCTGTGGGCTGGCCTGCACTGGGAACGCGGAAGAAGCTCTGTCTAGGTTCGGCATTTCAAGGGAGATGCGGACACGGCGTGTAGGAACCTTGAGTGCCGGTGAACAGACTCGTCTTGGACTGGCCTGCATGTGGGCAATCCGGCCCGACATTCTGCTCCTGGATGAGCCTACTTGCCACCTGGATATCGAAGGGCTGGAGCTGTTGACCGATTTTATGCTGTCGCACAAGGGCGCTGCCCTAATAGTCTCTCACGACCGGCGTTTTCTCGATGACGTAGCCATGCGCCTATTGGAGCTGACGCCAGACGGAATTCGTTCATTCTCAGGCAACTACAGCGCATACCGAATGCAAAAAGAAGCGGAATTCGATGCCCAGACAAAAGCATACATCCACTATAAGCGGGAAGAACGACGACTACAGGGCAAGGTATCTCAGCAGATGGAGTGGTTTCGATCAGCTCATCGCAGTGCCGGGCAGAACGACTTTCTGAGAGCCAAGGCCAAAAAGGGCGCACGGAGGGCCAAAGCCACAGCGAGACGCCTGGAGCGGCTGCGCAAGGAGAAGGTTGCCCGGCCCAGGGTCAATGACTCCCCTCAGATGCAGATGAGGCAGGCAGAGAAGACTGGCGTTCGTATGATACTTGCGGAAGGCGCATCAAAGGCCTTCGGCTCAACCCTTCTCTTTGACCGTCTTGACCTTGCGATAAGCCGTGGAGACCATCTGGGAATCATCGGGCCTAATGGGTGTGGCAAGACAACACTGTTGCACATCTTGCTCGGATCCGAGCCTCTCACTGCCGGCACTGTATGGAGGAGCCCCTCATGCCGTTCTTTCTACATGGATCAACACTACGAAACTCTTGACCCAAACCTTACTGTGCTGGAAGCGACAATGGAGGCACAGTTACGGGGCGGCGCTCCTTGCAATGACAGGGGAGCTCAGACACAAGCAGCCCACGATCTTTTGGCATCACTGCTTATCCGAGGTGCAGATGTGCACAAGCGCATATCAGTATTGAGCTGGGGTGAACGCGCTCGTGTATCAATCGCTAGAATGCTCATATCCAATTATGACCTGATCGCGCTCGATGAACCTACGAATAATCTTGACGTCGAATCCAGGGAAGCAATTGAATTGTGCCTGGCAGAGTGGAAAGGAACCCTGGTCGTCGTCTCCCACGACAGGCGCTTTCTTGAACACACATGCAACATGATAGCAGCCTTCAATTCAGGCCAGGTAAGTGTCTTTCCCGGAACATACGGCGAATGGGAGGAACACAGGAAGCTTGAGGCTGCACAAGCCATTGGCCCAACCGAGAAGCCAGGCCACACCGTGCTCGAGCTCGAGCACAGGCTCGCGCTGCTCTCTGCCAGGCTATCGGAAGAATTCCAGTCGGACGAGGAAAAGGCAGCCATGGAAAAAGAGTTCCTGGCAACAGCCCGAGCGCTCAATACGATGCGACGGAAATAGATTCCTCGTATAGAACAGCAAAACCCGGCCCGCGAATGTACAACCTTGAAGCCAGGGCCGGGTTCTTATGCTAAGCGTCAGCCGCCTGCCCCTCACGATCCATCATGTATCCCTTGCTGCGCTGCGACGATGATGTTCCTGACCGAGAGAACATCATCAATCAGCTCGAACGAGGGCGGGTCAACTCGCCTCCAACCCCGGTAGTGGTGGTCGTTCATGGTAGAATGACCCCAGCCAGGAATGTAAGTTGGCCTGCCGAATTGAATCGTTCCAGACCCGTCAGCCCTGCGAATGACGTTCACTTCTCCAGCCCCGTCCAACGGGATCGATAGAAACCTGTTGCCAAAGAAACCTGTCAGGATAAGAATTCGCCTGCGAGTCACGCCGTAGTATGTATTGCGCCTGACTCGGGCATCCACAAAGAAGCGCCCAACGAGGAGGTACAGTCCGATGGCGATGAACAGCCATCCTGCTATCTCAAAGATCGTAACCGGCTGGGCAAACATACGTCTGCCTGGAAACCCAAATTGATATGTAACCGAAGGGCCTCCTCCGAACGACCTCGCGCTTTCCATGATTCCAATCGCAATACACAACCAGACTATGCTGAATGGGATGAGGAGCCAGTCCGCAGATCGAAGCATCAATCCCCTTCTGGGACGTCCCGCCCACAGTATCTGCTCGCCCGGAAACAACTGCGCCTCTATCATCTCTCTGACCTCACGCTCCATGATCAACCCCCCTATGCACCTTTGAGTATACAAAATATCTCCTGAGATAACAAAAGGCCCCGGCACTGGGCCGAGGCAATCGGGAAATAAACAGAATCCGGCAGCTACCTACCCTCCCGGGCCGTCTCCAGCCCAGTACTATCGGCGATGGAAGGCTTTACTACTGTGTTCGGAATGGGAACAGGTGTGACCCTTCCTCTATTGCCACCGGAAACTT
>DMOT01000278.1 GCA_003456765.1 Bacillota bacterium | reverse complement strand
ATGAACATGACTTCGCACACCCCCTCAATCCCGCAGTTGTCTGCCGGTAATCTCAAGAAACACATCATTCAAGGTCGGCTGCTCCGAGAAAACCCTGTTGAAAGAGAGTTCCCGCGACTTCAGATAGTCGAGCAATCGCAACAGGTTGTGCTGACCGCCGTCGTAATGGACTGAGAGGCGGTTGTCAGCATAATGCGCACGGGCCACGTGGGGCAACTGGCGAATCTGGGCTAGATCGTCGGGGTCCAACACGTACATCTCTACACTAATGGTCTCTCCGTCATTGATCATCGACTTGAGCTCTTCCTTGGTGCCTGTAGCCAGTGTCTTGCCTTTGTCCATGATCACAATGCGGGTGCAGAGCTGTTCGACCTCCTCCATGTAGTGCGACGTGTATACCACCGTGGCGCCCTCTCGGTTGAGCTCACGGATCCCTTCCAGGATGTTGTTGCGGCTCTGCGGGTCAACTGCAACAGTGGGCTCATCCAGTATCAAGAGCTTCGGCTTATGGGCAATGCCGCATGCGATATTCAGACGGCGCAGCAGCCCTCCCGAAAGCTTCCTGGGGTGGAACTTTCGGAATTCTCCGAGTCCCACAAAGTCGATGGCCTCTTCAACCAGCCGGCGGCGAGTCGCTGGATCCCGAACGTACAGGCCGCAAAAATAGTCGATGTTCTCATCCACCCGCAGCTCGTCGAAGACGGCCACGTTCTGCATCACAATACCGATGTTTCGCTTGATATCGTAAGCATCCGGCACCATAGGCCTTCCAAACACCTCGATGGTGCCTTTGTCATACTTGAGCAGCGACAAGATGCAGTTGATCGCAGTGGTCTTGCCCGACCCATTGGGTCCGAGCAACCCGACGATCTCCCCTTCGCTTACCTGAAGGTTGAAATGATCCAGCGCAAGCAAGCTTCCATACCGCTTCACCAGGTTTTGCACATTAATGAGCATGACGACTCCTCCTTGCTCCGTCCTGGCTTCATTCTACAGGCTCCGGGCGTCACATCATAAGTGCCTGCAATCAGTTTTCGCCATGACAATTGTCACCGGAAAGCAAAGCATGAAATTGATGGATGCAGGCAAGCGTGGTAGACTTGTTGCCGAAGGAGGTGTGACGATGCAGGGGATTGTCGACAGACTGCTCGTGCTGATCTGCTGCTCTGCCTTGCTGCCGGGGAGGGTGGACGATATCGCTGCTGTCGTGGCCGTGCTGGCCGCGATGACAGTGAACGCGCTCAATGGCTACGTCAAGTCGCGCGCATTTCTAGTTGTGAGCATAGCCTCTTACACTGTGGCTGGCATGGTCTGGCCGAGCCTCTGCCTCTTTCTCCCTCTGGTGTACTATGACGTCCTGGCCTACTCGCATGAGTCGGGACAACGTTCGTATGTTCTACCAGCGGCAGGTTCACTCGTAGTCTGTTTTGCAAACGTCCCTGTCGACACATCGCTGATGATCGCAGCTCTGATGGGGGTGGCCTATGTTCTGGCCACGCGTACAACCGCACTGGAGCACAGCGAGACCGAGGCAAGACAATTGCGCGACAGCGGCTACGAAATGGCCATGCTTCTCAGGCAGAAGAACCGGGAGCTCATTGAAAAGCAAGATTACGAGATCCGCCTGGCTACACTCAACGAACGCGGACGCATCGCCAGGGAGATCCACGACCACGTGGGGCACCTCCTCTCCCGATCGATTCTACAAGTAGGTGCACTGATGGTCACAACGACGGATGAACAGGAACGGCAAAGCCTGTCAGTTGTTCGCGACACGTTGGCGCAAGCAATGGACAGCATACGCGCCAGCGTGCACGACCTGCATGACGAGTCCATCGATCTGAGGGCGCAGGTTGAGGCCCTGGTTCGAGAGTTCACATTCTGCCCCATCCGGCTCGACTACGGGCTGGAACTCGAGCCCGGGAAGGATATAGCATACTGTTTCATCGCCATCGTTAAGGAAGGGCTAAACAACATCATCCGCCACTCAAATGCAACCCAGGTCACACTTGCGCTCCTGGAGCACCCGGCCCTTTACCAGCTAGTGCTGCAGGACAACGGGTCGGGGTTGAACGGCGAGCCGGGAGAAGGCCTTGGCTTGCGCAGCATAGCCGATCGGGTCGGCGCCCTTGGCGGTCAACTTGTGGTCGAGCGGACCGGCGGGTTCAGGCTCTTCATCTCAATCCCCAAAAAGGAGGAAGCTGCATGAAAGTGCTCGTAGTCGATGATGATCCATTGGTATGCCAGTCGCTGAAGACGATTCTGCAGGCAGACGGAGGCATTGACGTCGTCGGGATGGGACATGACGGACACGAGGCAGTGGAACTCTTTACCCAACTTGAGCCGGATATCTTGCTCATGGATATCCGCATGGAGCAGATGACAGGGCTCGAATCCTGCGAGCGAATCCTCAGCCAATTCCCTGATGCGCGCGTTCTGTTCCTGACGACGTTTTCAGATGATGAGTACATTGTGCAGGCACTCCGGCTGGGCGCAAAGGGGTATATCCTGAAGCAGGACTTCGAAAGCATCATCCCGGCCCTAAATGCGGTGTACATGGGACAAAGCGTATTCGGCGATGCAATCGTTACGAAGCTGCCGAAGCTTCTGAGCGAGGGCGGCCGAGTCAGCCTTACTGAGCTCGGCATCAACGAAAGGGAACAGAGCATCATCGAGCTGGTAGCAAAGGGGCTGAGCAATCGAGAAATCGCCGAGGCTCTGTATCTCAGCGAAGGCACAGTCCGCAATTACCTGAGCGTGATCCTGGAAAAGCTCGAGCTGCGCGACCGCACACAATTGGCGGTATTCTACCTGAAGCGCTCGTGATAAGACAGGACATAGCTTTGAACGGCAAGAGTGGCAGGGGGTCCTGATGTCGGCAATGGAGCCAGCAGACTTGGCTGCCCAGCTCGGACTGGACGTGGCAAAGGCCGAAGTCGGAGCGCGGCGCGCCCGCATGTCTTCGATGTCTCGCTAGGGAATCTCCGGGTACCGTGCCTTCCGCGACTCAGGAAGTCGCCCGACCGCCTCTCCAAGGACCTCTATTCGCCTTATCACCGCATCCTGCAATACATCATTTCTTAGGAAACCATCCAGGTCCAAGCCCTCGGTGTACCGCCTGATCCGTCTAATGCTATCCGCCATGTCCTCCAGGTAAGGGCGTGCTCTGTGTGAACGAGTCATAATACAAGCACCTCTTCTGCGATCACACGCTCGCGGATAATCGGATGCAAGCTGCCAGGTGTCATCACATCGACATCAAGGCCAAGCTCAGCCACGAGCTCACGTTCCAGGCGAACCAGATCAAAAAGGGATCTTCCGTGCTCGAACTCGACGAGAACATCCAGGTCGCTATCGCAATTCGCATCGCCCACCCTTGGGAATCCTGGGCTTAGCATTGCAAACCTGGCTCCTTTCCGAGTGTCGGGAGCGCAGCATTGCGGCTTTGTATCATCGATGTTTTGCGCGACCCGTCATCGTCCTCTGCCCCTCGAACACCCACCTGTTATGGATTGCCCTTATGGGAACACCTTCAAGACTATGGTCTAGGCATTCAAGCCACTTAACGCTTTCCTTGTCCCGGGTGGAATGCTTCGTCTGCGATTTGCTCTTCCCAATCTCTACAGGGGCGGGGGTCCAGATTTCCTGGTCCAACAGGCCCAATGGAATTCCTTCTGTCGTTACCGCCAAGGCTAAATGCATCATTACTCCTTTTCGGTGCTTGGAAGAGCTAGCTGCAGAGTCCTATTC
>DMOT01000199.1 GCA_003456765.1 Bacillota bacterium | reverse complement strand
CCCCAGGATGCCGCAAGAGCAACTGCATCTTCGATATAGCACACAGAATCCATCGAACTCATCTTGGTATGTAGATGAAGTTCAACGCGCTTCTCGGGAGCCGAGTCGTATCTGGCCGGAGCCTCATGGGGAACAATATCAGACGCCATCAACACTATCTCGCGGGCGTAGTGATCGTACCGGACCTCTCCTCTGACTTTGACCCATTGGCCACTATGGAGTTTGAACCTGGGTTCGTCTCCACGAAAGAAGCACTTGCACATGATTGAGTCCGACTTGTCGGTAATGGCAAACGCAGTTACTATGAGTCCGTTACGGGTGTGCCTCTCCTCGAACTTGAAGACCTCTCCCGCAACAGTCGCCTTCTTCTGGGCCTCATTCAGCTCAGATATTGGCTGCGGCGAATCGGAGAACACTCTTCCCAGGAGTGCTCCGTCTTCTACCTTTGCCCTGAAGCGGCGCTGCCGCGAAGATCCCGAACCCCCCGGCTGCTGCTCTTTCTGATCGGAGCTGATGCTGCCGACTGGCACTGCCGGCTCATAAAGCTCAGCTGGAACATCAGGCTCTTCAAACTCGCCAACTTCAATTTGAACCTCCGGACGACGACCACACAGCTCCGAAAAGGCCTGGGCAATGTCTAGATTGCCTGCTCTCTCCGTCAGCTTCTCAGCTTGCACTATGCCCGGAACCTCAACAATCACCCCGTGCCTGCCTGCCCGACATCGCGCCTGCGCTAGCCACACGCCGACATTAGGAGCCCTCTTGTGGACTCTGTCGACCACATCAGTCCAATGCCTCGCAATCGTCTCATCGCTGGGAATCCAATCATCCCCGTTGTCTGACGAAAACTCCACGGAGACAGCGGATGAACTCTTCAGAACTTTCTCAAAAACAGCGCGGATTTGATCGATGCACTCGGTTCCAGGAAAGGAAGTGCCGGCTACGCGCACGGCCCAATGCTTTGACTCCGAATCTATGCTTATGCTTTCAATCCTGCAGGAGTCTCGCAGGGCAACCGGGACACTCATGCCGGCACATTCGAATATATATTTCAGTTCAGCTTTTTCGCTAGATGGACGAAGGACAAATACCGTAGACAACGACTACCCTCCAACAACCCGATCGGTCCTAATCCCAGTCAACGACGGACTTGAGAACCTCCCAGTACATGCGGGCACGTGAAGCCATGCCTCGCACGGTGCCCATCTTCTCTTCTTTCATCACATGAGTTAACCCGGGGAGTTTGACGTCAACCACCTTGAGCCCGGATTCCCTGGCATGTCGTGTGAGCACTGCCTCAACTCCAAACCTGGCAATGTCAAGTTCCAGCCCTTCAAGAACATCGCGCTTGATCGCCCTCTGCCCAGATAGCCACGGCGTTAAAGCCTGAGCAAGATCTGTGGCTGTGCGCCCGTTTCCAAAAATTCCGATGGTCATGTCGGCATCCCCGTGGCGAACTGGCTCAAGCAAAGCGTTCACGTGTTCAACCGTCAACCCGACAAGATCGGCATCGAGGAAGAGGATCACATCGCCAAGCGCAGCCTCAAGCCCTTTGGCTACAGCCCCTCCTTTGCCCGTGTTCTCCCCGAGCCTTATGACCCTCGCCCCATGGGCGCGTGCAACTTCGGCAGTATCATCGTCAGAGCCATCGTCTACCACAATGATCTCGTCCACTAGAGGGCTCCCACGCACAACATCAAGCACTGAAGCAATTCTGGGCTCCTCGTTGTATGCAGGAACAATCGCAGCGACACGCATGCCCAGCCACCTCCTAATGCGGCATAAGCGCTGATAGCTCGCGGTCAACCATCTTTGTAACGTGCGCCGCAACGTTGTCAATTTCCACCAGCTCAACGCCTCCGTCGCTTCTCATGCTCACCTCAACCTCTCCATCTCCGAGGTGTTTGGGACCGACAATGACACGAATCGGGAAACCAATCAGGTCAGCATCCTTGAATTTTACCCCGGGACGTTCGTCACGGTCGTCGATCACAACCTCTACCCCGTATCCGCCAAGCTCTGAGTATATCCGCTCCGCAACCTCCACCTGCAGGTTCTCTGAGGTGTTCAATGGCATCACCAGCACCTGATAGGGAGCGACCGACATCGGCCATATTATCCCATCGTCATCGTGATGCGCCTCGATGATAGCGGCCGCTGTCCGCGTGATGCCTATCCCGTAACAGCCCATCACTACCGGATTGTCAACTCCGCCTTCATCAAGATAATTTACCCCTAATGCCGAACTATATTTGGTTCCAAGCTTGAACAGATGCCCGACCTCCACGCCGCGGGCCCCCCGCAGTTCCGCCCCGCATCTGGGACAGGCATCGCCTGCTACTACATTCCTGATATCCGCAATTATGTCAGCAGAGTAGTCGACGCCGTAATTGGCGCCTGCCAGGTGGGCATCGGCAGCGTTGGCACCCACCACAGCATCTTCCACCACAACTGCCTCCCAGTCGGCAACGATCTTGACTTGCTCCCGAAGCCCGACAGGCCCCGTGAATCCCACAGGCGCGCCGCTCACGCGTTCAATGATCTCGGGAGACGCAAGTTCCAGCTCGCGGACGCCCAAGGTCCTCTTGAGCTTTGCCTCGTTAAGGTCGCGGTCACCACGTATTACTGCAGCCACGGGCTCGCCATCAGCCATGTACAACAGGGTTTTCAGCAGCTTCGAAGGCCCCACTTGCAGGTAGCTGGTAACTTCCTCGACTGTGCGCATGCCCGGTGTCGATACCTTTCTTATTCCGGTACGCACCTTGTCAGTATCATGGTCTCTCTCAGGCGGCCTAGCCGACTCAGCGCGCTCCACGTTGGCGCCATATCCGCATGCATCACAGAACACCAGTGCATCCTCGCCCACTTCGGATACGACCATGAACTCATGGTTCTGGCTTCCTCCGATGGCCCCGGCATCTGCCTCGACGACCCGGTAGTCAACCCCGCACCTGGAGAAGACTCTGCAGTAGGCCTCATACATCCTGGAGTAGTTGCTGTCAAGGCCTTCATTATCCCGGTCAAAGCTATAGGCGTCCTTCATTATGAACTCGCGCGAACGCATCACGCCGAAACGTGGCCTGATCTCGTCGCGATACTTCGTCTGGATCTGGTAGAGAATCTTGGGAAGCTGCCTGTACGACCTGATCTCATCCCTGACAGTCACTGTCACTATCTCTTCGTGCGTAGGTCCAAGGCACATTTCCCTTCCGTGCCGGTCTTTGAGGCGGAACATCTCGTTGCCATAATCATCCCATCTGCCTGTCTCTCGCCATATGTCGGCAGACTGTATCGCCGGCATAAGAACCTCCTGCGCTCCCTGCCTGTCCATCTCCTCGCGAACTATCTCCTCTATCTTACGAACCACTCGGCACCCGAGATGGAGGTAAGAGTAAACACCCGAGACGGCTTTCCTGATCATCCCGGCCCTCAGCATCAACTGATGGCTGGGAATATCCGCCTCAGATGGCACTTCCCGTAAAGTAGGCGCGAATATCTGCGACATCCTCATCTCAAACCAACTCCTCTAACCGTTAACCATCTAGCTTCTCATGTCGGCCCGCAGCCATCTCCTGTGCGGCCTCGACGAGCGCGCCCACCATATCCTCGTCACGGACTTTACGAACGACTCGGCCACCTGAGAACAGCAGGCCAACCCCGTTTCCACACGCAAGTCCGATATCTGCTTCGCTCGCCTCTCCGGGCCCATTCACCTCGCAACCCATTATAGCAATTACGAGAGGAACGTCCAGGCTGAAAAGCCGATCTTTCACTTCATGGACAATCCCTGCAAGATCAGTGCGGCACCTCCCGCACGTAGGACACGACACGATCGTCGGCCCGAATCGCCTCAGCGCGAGGCTGGCCAGAATCTCCCGACCGGCCATGACCTCATCTCTCGGATCTCCAGTAAGGCTCACTCTGATTGTGTCGCCCAATCCTTCAGAAAGAATGATTCCAATGCCAACGGCCGACTTCACCAGGCCTCCGGGAGAGGGTCCTGCTTCCGTCACGCCTACATGAAGAGGATAGGACGATCTGCGCGCCATCAATCGATATGCTTCTACAGTTCTATTCACGTCTGACGCCTTAAGGGACAGGACAATCGACTCGAATCCTTCCCTTTCAAGAAGACTCATATGGCGAAGAGCGGCCTCCACCATGGCACGCGGAGTCCGGCCATATTTCGACACCAAATCAGCCGGAAGCGAGCCAGCATTGACTCCTATCCGAATGGGAATGCCCCTGGCCGCCGCCGCATCGGCAACGGCCCGAACCCTATCTGCACCCCCTATGTTGCCG
>DMOT01000176.1 GCA_003456765.1 Bacillota bacterium | reverse complement strand
CAATGAAGGCGGAGTGATACGTGAAGGCTACAGCGAGGAGATCGATGAACTGAGGCGCGCCGCAACTGAAGGAAAGGAGTGGCTTATCAAGCTCGAGGCTGGGGAGCGGGAGCGAACTGGAATAAAGTCGTTGAAAGTCGGCTTCAACCGGGTGTTCGGATACTACATTGAAGTGACCCATGCCAATGTGCACCTGGTTCCGGAGGACTACACGCGCAAGCAGACACTGGCCAATTCCGAGAGGTACATAACGCCTGAGCTGAAAGAGCTGGAATCCAAGATCCTCGGCGCTGAAGAGAGGCTCGTCAGGCTTGAAGCTGCAATATTCGAACAGGTGAGGGACGACATGAGCAACTACCTTCCGAGGATTCTCTCAACTGCCAGGGCTGTAGCTGAATTGGACGTGCTTACCTCATTTGCGGAAGATGCGCGTAACCGAGGTTACGTGAGGCCTGTGGTTGACAGCGGGCCTGCCACGGTCATACGCGGC
Source organism: Bacillota bacterium (assembly GCA_003456765.1). Taxonomy (GTDB): domain Bacteria; phylum Bacillota; class DTU025; order DTU025; family DTU025; genus UBA10085. The sequence goes on along the minus strand of DMOT01000176.1, from coordinate 4,479 downwards.
GGGCGGCACCCTGTTCTCGAGGAGATGCTGGGATCGGCGAGGTATGTGCCTAATGATATCGAGGTTTCATGTGATGAGGGAAGATTGCTCATAATAACAGGCCCCAACATGGCCGGGAAGTCAACAGTGCTTGCCACAACAGGGCTTATTACAGTAATGGCCCAGGTCGGCTCCTTTGTTCCGGCGAGTGAGGCCACGATAGGGATATGCGACGCCATATACTACCGTACTGGCTCATATGACGACATTAGCGCCGGCAAGAGCAGTTTCATGGTGGAGCTGCTTGAGACGGCAAACATCCTGAACAACGCCACAGATAGGAGCTTGATCTTAGTGGACGAGCTTGGGCGCGGGACGAGCACGTACGACGGTATGGCCCTTGCCTGGGCAGTCGCCGAGTGGGTTCATGACCACGTCGGGGCGCGGGCCCTTTTCACTACCCACTACCATGAGCTGGCTGCGCTGGAAGAACGCCTGCCTTACGCCCGCAACTACCATGTAGGGGCAGTGGAGCGCGGCGGCGAGGTTACTTTCCTTTACAGGCTGGCAAGGGGAAGCGTCGACAAGAGCTACGGCCTTCATGTGGCGAAAATGGCCGGGCTGCCGAGGGAAGTGGTCAGGCGCGCCCACTGCATACTGGACGACCTGGAAGCCTCTCTGCCTTCAGAGGGCCACCAGATGACCCTGTTCGGCTGGGCAGATGAAGAGCCGGTGCGAGGGTACGACATCACAGAGGTTCTAGACGATACGTCGAAGGGTACGGCTCCTCATGGAGACGGTCGGCTGGATGCGGCCGTACGCCTTATGGACAAGCTTGTGCAGGTGGATGCCGACAATCTGACTCCCAGGGAAGCCCTGGACCTTGTGTACGAGCTGAAAGATCTGGCGATAACGAAGGAGTGAAAGGGATGCGCATCATCAGACTTGCGCCTGAGGTTGCCAACAAGATAGCCGCAGGCGAAGTCGTTGAAAGGCCTGCGTCGGTTGTTAAGGAACTTGTGGAAAACTCGATCGATGCCGGGGCGCGCAACATAGATATTGAGACACTCGGAGGCGGCCTTGAGCTGATAATGGTTGCTGACGATGGCTGCGGCATGGGGCGCGAAGACGCAGCGCGGGCTTTCGAACGCCATGCCACCAGCAAGATTTCCCAGGCCGAGGATCTTTTCTCTATTGGAAGCCTTGGCTTCAGAGGCGAAGCACTCCCCAGCATTGCTTCAGTTGCTCGGGTGAGACTGGTCACGTGCGAGCAGGGGAGCCGAGAAGGCACTGTTGTGGTCGGCGAAGGAGGACGAGTGGGGGAGCCCGCTCCGATCGGGGCGCCCTGCGGAACAACTGTCGCCGTTCGCGACCTTTTCTTTAATACGCCTGCCAGGCTCAAATACCTCCGGACAGTCTCCACGGAAAACAGGAGGATTGTCGATATCGTAGGCAGCCTTGCCCTGTCGCACCCGGAAATCGGCTTTACTCTTAAGGTAGATGGGAGAGGCGCGCTCACAACCCCTCGGGGAGGATCGATTGAGGAGGCTGCTGCGGTAGTTCTCGGGCTCGACGTGGCCAGAGAGATGATCCCTCTGAAAGGCTACTCGCGCGGGGTTTCAGTAGAGGGCTTGATTTCCCTCCCGCACCTTGCCAAAGGCAAGCGCCGCGACAAGCAATACGTATCCGTCAACAGGCGTCCTGTCACATCTACAACGGTCTGGTCTGCCGTAGACAGAGCTTACGATAGGACTGTTCCTGCAGGCATCAGGCCGCCCGTGGTGCTTTCGATTGAGATTGACCCGTCCATGGTCGATGTCAACGTCCACCCGGCCAAGAGTGAGGTAAGATTCGCATCAAGCTCAGATGTGTATTCTGCTCTTCATGGAGCTGTTGCGTCTGTCTTGCGGTCAGCAGATGCAGTGCCCGGGCTGGAGGAGGTGGGGCCTGCAGACGGATGGAGTTCGCCAGGCTCCAGATCTGGAAGAAGGGCTTCTGCTCCGGTACCGGCAGGGAGGGCGCCCGGCTCGTATCCGGCGAGCGATGAACGATCGGCATGGCAGCCGCAAGAGAGCGCCTTGCGGGAAGCGAGGCCGGCTCCGGGGTTGGTTCTGGGGAAATCCGGGTTCACAGGCGAAAGGCCTGAAGTCATTGGTCAGCTCCACGGCACCTATATTCTAGCTCAAGGTGAAAGCGGTTTGGTCATCATAGACCAGCATGTTGCGCACGAGCGTATCCTGGTAGACAAGTACCGGGAAGAGTTTCGGAAGGAGAAGCCTTCTGTGCAGCTTCTACTGGCGCCTGAGGTGGCAGAGATAGGCGCATCAGACGTGGAGATTGTGTCGAAACACGCAGATGTGCTGGCGAGGATGGGGTACGAGCTGGATGTGTTTGGCGAAACATCTGTCGTGATCCGGGGAGTGCCTGCGCAAAGCGGCGGCATTCCGCCGGCAGAATCCCTCATGGCGGCCATAGAGGGAATCGTAGCGGCGCCTGCAGGGTCTGATCCAGGCCTGCTGGGAGAGCATGTAGCGGTATCTCTCGCATGCCGCGGTTCGGTGAAAGCAGGCGATGTCCTCTCCGTTCCCGAAATGGAGTCGCTTGTGGAAAGGCTGTTCGAATGTGAAGATCCTTATAGATGCCCCCATGGAAGGCCTGTCGTCGTAGTAGTGCCGCAAGACGCATTGGCGAGGAGTTTCGGGCGGAGATGATCTCAATGGACCGTATCGCCGTGACCACATCTGCCCGTGGTGGCCACTGCCAGGTTGATTTGGCCCGGAGGCTCGCAGACGACCTTGATGTGCCGTTTGTGAGAAGGATGGGCCGGTCGCTCGAGGCTGTTGCAGACAGATATAGTGAAGACGGCCGTGGGAGGTTGGAAGCTTTCGTAGTTGTGGAGGCCAGCCGGATCAGTGTTGTCAGGCTTGAGGATGCGGGCAGGCGCAATGCCGAACTCTTCTTCCATCCCGGAATGGCTCTGTCGAGGATCCGAAGGCTCAAGCACGGAGGGGCAGACCAGATGGTTGAGGCGATGGGTCTCTCTAGAGGCGATCATGTGCTCGACTGTACACTTGGACTTGGATCAGACGCGATAGTATCATCCTGGGTAGTCGGCAGCGAGGGACGAGTCGTAGGAGTGGAGATCAGTCCGGTCCTGGCAGTCATTACCCGCGAGGGGCTGAGAAGTTATACAGAGGCCGATCCGGATGTGCTTTGCGCGATGAGGCGCATCGAAGTCGTCTGCGGGAACCACCTGGACTACCTCGAAGGACGCCCTGACAGAAGCTTTGACGTCGTCTCATTCGATCCGATGTTTCGGGAGCCGGTAACCACATCTGTGGGAATCGCCCCAATGAGGCCCTGGGCGTCGCACGATCCCCTGCCTGAGAAGGCTCTCCGAGAGGGCATGAGGGTTGCAAGAAGGCGCGTGGTGATAAAGGACAGGGCGAACGGGGATGACCTTGACAGGCTGGGGGTTAGTGCGCGAGTGGGTGCCGCGAAGAGCCGGCAGGAATACGGGGTCATTTCTCTGGATGAAGAAGGCATGGGGAAGGGAGGAAGCAGCTTGTGAGGGAGATGAATGCTGGCGGGATTCCCCGGGAGCGGCCTCCGCTCCTTGTCATAGTCGGCCCTACCGCAGTGGGCAAATCGGCCGTAGGAATCGAGCTTGCACGGAAACTTGGCGGAGAGATAGTCTCAGCCGATTCAATGCAGGTTTATCGAGGAATGGATATTGGCACTGCCAAGCCCTCCGACGCCGAACTGGCCGAGATTCCCCATCATCTTATTGATGTTGCTGAGCCAGATGAAATCTTCTGCGTGGCGAAATATCAGGAGCTGGCCAGGAAAGCCATTCGTGAAATAGCAGCGAGGGGGAGGCTGCCTATCATGGTGGGCGGAACCGGGCTGTACGTCGATGCAGTCGTTCGCGGCTTCCTCTTCCCTGATGAAGGCAGAAATCCTGACATTCGCGAGCACCTTGAGCGCGAGGCTGCAGAGATCGGAAGCGCCGGTTTGCATGCGCGCCTGGCGCAGGTTGACTCCAGCGCCGCACATAGAATACACCCCAATGACCTGAGACGAATAGTCAGGGCGCTTGAGGTTCACGAGGTGACAGGGGTGCCCATATCTGAGCTCCAGCGCAAACATGAAGGCAAGAGCGAGTTCGAGGCAGTCATCTTCGGGCTGCGCATGGCAAGGCAGGCGCTGAACAGGCGAATCGACGCTCGTGTCGACATCATGGTCGAACATGGCCTCATTGACGAGGTTCGTGCGCTGATTGAAAGCGGTTACGACCCAAGATACACGGCCGTCCAGGCCATAGGGTACAAGGAGTTTGCCCTGTATCTTGCGGGCGAGGAAAGCCTTGCGGATGCCATCGACACTCTCAAAGCCGAGACGCGGAAATACGCCAAGAGGCAAATGACATGGTTCCGCAAGAACAAGAAGATACGCTGGATTGATGTGGAGGGCGCCGGAGGGCCGGGCGATATTGCAGAC
>DMOT01000009.1 GCA_003456765.1 Bacillota bacterium | reverse complement strand
ATTATCGTCAGGAAGAGTGATTGCTGATGAGGAGCTTCTTGTCTATTCTCGGTCATTCGTCTGAACGAAAACGTTGCCCAGATCAGCCCGAAAGGAAAGTGCCCGTAGTAGCCTTAGCTGGAAACCCCAATACAGGCAAGAGCACTGTCTTCAACGCACTCACTGGTCTGCGCCAGCATACAGGCAACTGGCCGGGCAAGACTGTGGGCCTCGCAAGCGGGCCGCTTAGAATCAGCGGCAGCACAATCGTCGTGGTAGACCTGCCAGGGACGTATTCTTTGCTCGCCGCGTCGGAGGAAGAGAGAATTGCCCGGGATTTCATATGTTCTGGAACGGCTTCAGCAATTGTTGTCGTGGTAGATGCCACCTGTTTGGAACGAAACCTCAACCTGGTCCTTCAAGTTCTCGAGATAACGGATAGCGTCATACTGTGCGTCAATTTAGTCGATGAAGCCAGGCGGAAAGGAATACATGTAGACAAGGCGGTCCTCAGCAGGGAGCTCGGCGTTCCGGTGGTCCTGACTGCAGCCCGTTCGGGCGAGGGCTTGGATCAGCTGAAGAATGCGATACTGCACTCAGTCAATCGGGGGGAATCAGCAGCCGCAAAACGTTCAGCCTTGACAAGGGTGAAAGAGGCAATGAGCCCATGAACTCTTCCTGCGAGATCCCTGATAATCACGATGGTCAGGATAAAACAGTAATAGACTTGTATCAGCGTTCACATGACATCGCAGAGGCGGCAGTAACCGTAGGACTTTCAGCTCACGGCGACTTCGATAGAACGCTAGATGATGTGCTCACTTCGAAAGTGCTGGGCATTCCAATAATGGTGGCGCTCTTGGGGGCAGTCTTCTGGGTTACGCTCATCGGCGCAAACTATCCGTCTCAGTTTCTTGCAAACGCGCTGTTCTGGGCCGAATCCCATCTTAGCGCGATATTCCAGGCCTTGAACGCTCCCGACTGGCTGCACGGAGTTCTTGTGCTTGGCGCCTACCGGACTCTGGCATGGGTTGTTTCGGTCATGTTGCCACCCATGGCAATCTTCTTTCCCTGTTTCACCCTGCTGGAAGACTTCGGCTATTTGGCGAGAGTAACCTTCAACATGGACTGGCTTTTCAAGCGCTGCGGTGCCCACGGCAAACAAGCCCTCACCATGGCAATGGGTTTCGGCTGCAACGCCGCAGGCGTGGTGGCCTGCAGGATAGTAGACTCTCCGAGGGAGAAGATGATTGCAATCCTGACAAACAACTTCGCGCCATGCAATGGACGTTTCCCCACACTCATCGCTCTGGCCGCATTCATCGTTACTGCCAACACAAGTCAGGGACTGAAGTCGGCGACCGCTTCACTTCTGGTAGTTGCAGCAGTTGTTCTTGGAGTCTGCGCTACACTGACCGTTTCGTGGGCGCTATCCAGAACGTTTCTCAGGGGAGTGCCGTCTTCCTTCATACTGGAACTGCCACCCTACAGAAGGCCGCAAATCCTGCCCGTTCTCGTTCGATCAATATATGATAGAACACTGCATGTGCTCTGGCGGGCAATGGTAGTAGCGGCTCCCGCAGGAGCCCTTGTGTGGATTCTTGGCAACCTTGCCATATCGGGACAACCAGCCATTCTCCGCATGTCCACATCTCTGCAGCCTTTAGGGCATGCCATGGGACTCGACGGTTTCATCCTTGCAGCTTTCATCCTCGGCCTGCCCGCAAACGAAATAGTCCTCCCTATCTTGCTCATGTGCTACACATCCTCTTCGACACTGGTGGAATCTGAGAATATGGTTCAGTTATCACAGGCGTTGAGCGCAAATGGGTGGACGTGGCTGACTGCCCTAAATGCCATGGTCTTCTCTGTACTCCATTTTCCGTGCAGTACAACTCTGATCACAATCTGGCAAGAAACTCGAAGCCTGAAATGGACGATGCTCTCCGCGATCATACCACTAGCCATAGCGATCGCTGCATGCTCCTTCATTGCCTGCGCGGCGCGGGCCCTTGGCCTCGCATGAATACGGTCATGACAGGTTGAGGAGCCACCAGGCGGTCACCTATCCTCTACTCTGTTTGGTATTTGTCCCCGGGATGCCGCCGCAGAAATCGTGAAACCTGGCCTTGTTCTCGCTGTCGTCAAGAAACCGGGTAAGGAGTTCAATCCTATCTATGGTCTCCGGCGCCAGATAGTGTTCCATGGCTTCGGCCTCATCCTCCACACCAACATTACACCCTATTGCCATGAGGAACTTGCGCAACACGTAATTCCGGCTCACCAGGTAGTCGCCCACGATCTTGCCTTCTTCGGTAAGCCTGATGCTGCCGCGAGACCTGTATGCAACCATCCCCATGTCGGAAAGCCTTCGTAGAGCTCTGGTTACAGACGGCATAGATACGCCCAGCTTCAGTGCAACGTCTTTCGGTCGCACTGTCCCATGGTGGTCGAGATGCCTGCACAGCTCCTCAAGATAATCCTCTAAGCTGGGAGTGAGCATTTCAGTCACCTACCCTCTCCTCCCCGGGCACATTTCCTCGCTGATGGCGGACGAAGGAAGCGATCCCAGTGCACTTTCAGTCTATGCAAGTCTCTCGAGATAGGACTTGGCCGCCCACGGTAGGACGCCCCTTGCCGAGCATATTGTGCGCCAACTTCATAAGGCGGGCACCTCCGATGAGGGCCCGCCTTCAAGTTCGCTCCGCTTTCTATTACTCGGCCTCTTTGACTACGTCCGCTTCAGCTGCGTGCCTTTTAACAGAATCAATCCCGTTTTCACACGCTGCCTTTGTCTTGTACGATTCTCCCGTCGCTATTACCTGACCATTTCGCGCCTTCAACCTGAAACGATACTCGCCGGCCTTGTCCTTATACAATTCAAACTTTGGGTTCTTCTCCGTCACAAATCCCTCTTTGGTTTGGTCTTCAACGGACGCTTTAGGAGCGTTAGTCCTCACACTCTCAATTCCGTTCTTGCATGCGGCTTCAGAGGAGTAGACTTCCGAAGATGCGATGACTTCCCCATTTGCGGCTTTCAGGTCGAACTTGGTTCCCGTCTTCGTCTGCTTGATTACGAATCTTCCTGCCATGAGCGAAACACTCCTTTGATCCATGTTCGTTCTTGTGAGAATTACTGTCATCGCCTTGCAGAAAACACAAAAACGGCCACCGCCCAGCCATTTGCCTGCAGTGCCCGCGACAATTCGGGAAGCCCTGT
>DMOT01000137.1 GCA_003456765.1 Bacillota bacterium | reverse complement strand
GCCGCCTTTGACTGGCGAAAAGCCAGCTAAAACATATGTTCGCCCCGAATCTGCTGGCGGTAGGATATCCACAGGTCTCTGTGGAATACTTGTGGATGATATGTTATAAACAATGTGCCGCCACCGTTTTCTGATGACTTTTCAACAGCTGTGGAAAACATTGTGGATAACTTCTCGGCTAAGAAGAGATTTTTCGAGAATCTTTCCGCCGCGGGTAGCAGCATTCGAGCAACATGCAACAATTGTCGATCAATTACGAACGATTCTAGCTGGCGCTCAAGTTGTCCACAGTTTCATGTTGATAACCTGTGGATGAAAGGGTGGGGCAAAGAGCCTTGAAGTTGGGAGGCTATGCGAGTGGCTTTATTCAGATTCCTTTTTGGCAGGATGAATAAAGAAGAACACCAGACAGACGACTCGACCGCCGAAGTGTCGGCAACTCAGTCCAATTCGAGTCCGGTGTATGCATTACGCATAGCGGTATACGACTCAATGTCTGTCCTGCCCAGGACTGTTGATCTCTCGTCAAACGACTTTACGTCCTTTGTAGACGAAGCAGCCTCCAGAATCTATGCCTTCTGCAAAGAAAGAGGGGGCTCCATGCCGTTTGTAGTTCTGAGAGAAGCAGTGGAAAACCTAATCCATGCAGACTTTCAAGATGCGATAGTCACAATCATGCCGGACGGCAATGTTGTGAGAGTGTCAGATCACGGGCCGGGCATAAAGAGAAAAAACCAGGCTACCATGCCTGGTTTCACGTCAACAACGGCCTCTGAGAGGAAGCTCATAAAGGGAGTAGGCTCAGGTCTTCCCATAATGATTGAATCTTTAGAGTCATTGGGCGGCTTTCTTACTATGGAGGACAACCTAGGCTCAGGGTTAGTGGTGACTCTGTATTCCGCTTCGACCTATGCAGTGCCAGGCCGCGGCCACAGGCAGCCGGCGGGGTCTCCTTCGGCTCGAAGCGCCGACGATAGGCCGCAGCCGGGCAAGACCGGGACCGTCCCCCATGTTGGCGGCCCCTCTCAAGCTTCCGCACAAGGCGGAGTTCCACATCAGATGCAGCCCGGTTGGAGCGGCGCCTGTGATTATCAGTCTCCGGCCACACACCAACAGGGCACAGAGGAGATCTGGAGCTCCGAGCAGGCTGCATTCGCAGGCTATCAACCTGGCGCTCATATTCCTCAGGGCGCTTACGCCCCGATCCATCCAGGCAGCAGGGATTCTGCCAAGCTCTCAGCTGAGCATGTGGAACAAGGCGATTACGGCCCCCAGAGAAGTCGGGCATACTCAGGTGCCCATACGGAATCTGACTCACGTGATATGGAAAACATAGCTTATGAAGACGAGGACTCTTTATCAACAGGGAAGCAGGATTCAGCGGCAGAGCAGTCGAAGAAAAGGCGAGATGAGGAACCCCCATCCACATCTCAACCCTCTGACATGTCAGACGAAGCTCTTGGAGATTTGCTCTCATCTCGCCAGAAGAAAGTCTTTATGCTTATCGCAGAGATGGGGGAGATAGGGCCTTCGATTGTCACAAAAGAGCTTGACATAAGTCTTAGTACCGCCTATCGCGATCTGGTGACTCTGGAGGAATTGGGACTCGTAGTGAGCCTCGAAGGAGGCAAGCGAAAGCTTACGAGGCGGGGTATTGATTTCCTCAGCTACGTCTTCAGGTGACGGTTCGAATGAGGGGTGGCAAAGTGTCCCAAGAGATAAGTGCAATTTGGACGGACGTTCTAAAGGTTCTCGAAGATGAGCTTTCAAGGCCTAGCTTTGATGCGTGGCTCAAAACCAGCGCTCCTGTTGTCGTCGCTGACGATGCCGTTGAAGTGCCGGTTCCGCATGATTTCGCCCGCGATTGGCTTGAAACGCGATATGCTGCAATGTTGTCAGAAACCATGTCGGCCATGGTGGGCCGTGACGTAACAGTCAGGTTTGTTGCAAGAGAAGGTTCCACAACTGAAGAAAATGCAGACGCCGAGGAGCAAGCGCCGGAAGCATCTCGAGGCCAGGTGCGGCATGTTGAATCCGCCCATCAGCAAAAGGGCGTTCCGTACGCATACGAGCCTGGTTCATCAAGAGGCATCGGGGTTATCGAGGCTGCCGCCACTGCGGGAGTCCACACTCAAACATCCAGTGAATATCAGGCATTTGACGATTTCCCTCCGCCTTCGCTCAATTCCAAGTATACGTTTGAGTCTTTCGTAGTAGGCAATTCCAACAGGTTTGCCCACGCAGCTGCGCTCGCCGTTTCCGAAGCGCCGGGAAAAGCCTACAATCCATTTTTCATATATGGCGGAGTGGGACTTGGAAAGACCCACTTGATGCAGGCCATTGGCCACCACGTGCTGGAACTCAACCCCTATGCAAAAGTCATGTACGTTCCGTGTGAGCAGTTTACAAATGAGCTGATAAACTCGATCCGTTTCGAAACGACTATTCAGTTTCGCGAGAAATACCGGAATGTTGATGTCCTAATGATAGATGATATTCAATTCCTTGCAGGCAAAGAACGAACACAGGAAGAGTTCTTCCACACGTTCAACACTCTTTACGAGTCGGGAAAACAGATAGTGCTCTCGTCCGACCGGCCCCCGAAGGAAATAGCTACGCTTGAGGCCAGGCTTCGTTCTCGATTTGAGTGGGGGTTGATTACCGATATTGGCACCCCCGATCTTGAAACAAGGATAGCAATACTGAAGAAAAAGGCCGTTTCGGAGGAGCTTGATGTTCCCAATGAAGTGCTGGTATACATAGCCGGCCAGATACACTCCAACATTCGGGAACTGGAAGGGGCGCTCATCAGAGTGACCGCATGTGCAGCTCTTACTAACAGAGAGATAAACACACAACTTGCGGCAGAAGTGATTCAGGACATGATCCCTTCTTCTCGGCCAAAGCAGATCTCTGTGGAGATGATACAGCGAACAGTGGCAGACTACTACCACCTGGAAGTCTCCGAGATGGTATCGAGGACCAGGGTGCGCACCGTAGCCTTTCCACGCCAGATCGCCATGTATCTCTGCCGGGAACTGACTGAGTTGTCGCTCCCGAAGATAGGCGAGGAGTTCGGCGGAAGGGATCACACGACTGTCATGCACGCCTACGACAAGATTGAGAAAGAGCTGAAAACAGATACAACCCTCAGCGCCAATGTGAAAGAAATAGTTGCCAGGTTGAAGAGCAGCTAGGTTGTTGATGACACGGTTAGTAACATGTGAAAAGCCTGTGGAAAGTGTGTGGAAGGAAAAAAGGCTTGTGGATAAGAGTTGATAAGTATGCCCTTGCCCAACAAGAAATCAACAGTCTGTCTACAGTGTTGGAGTAAGCAGCAGCGCAGCCCAATCCGGGAAATTCGATACTTATCCAGATATCCACAGGCCCTAGTACTACTACTACGGTAAATGTACATATGTACTCATAGTAGTACCTATATATGCATGCGCCTGGAAATCAGGTCAGCCGGGAGGTATAGCAAGGTGAAGGTATCATGCTCCAAGGCAGCTCTGGTCAGCGGAGTTCAGACAGTGTACAAGGCAGTGTCTGCAAAGCCTACCATTCCCGCTCTCTCAGGAGTGCTGGTAGAAACTTGTCCCCAGGGGCTAAGGCTGGTGGCATACGACCTTGAACTGGGCATCGAAACATTCATACCCGTCACGATAGGAAAAGAAGGATCTACGGTCATCCCTGCAAGGTATTTTTCAGAGATCTCGAGAAAGCTTCCACAGGCAGAGGTGGTCCTTGAGTTTCGGGAAGAGACTCAATCTGTGACCATTTCGGCAGGCAGAGCAGATTTTGTTGTGAAAACCATGCCGGCGATTGAGTTTCCAGCGTTGCCGGAGATTCCGGAGGCAAATAGCTGGTCCATCCCAGAAGGCGAGCTCAAAACGATGATAAGAAGGACAGCGCCGGCGGCGGCCGTCGATGACGCAAGGGCGTTTTTCAAGGGGATATACACCCTGTTCGAGAAGGATTCTTTGACCATGGTGGCCACCGACTCGTTCAGGCTGGCCCACAGGAAAACTTCAGCTGCCTTCGATATGGACGAGCCAGTAGATGTTATCATCCCTGCAAAAGCCCTTCTCGAGGTGGAGAGGAACCTTAACGAAGCCGGGGAACGGGAAGTTTCGATAGCTATTGCAGAGAATCATGCCATGTTCCGAATCGGAACCACCACTTACGTTACTCGCCTGCTAGAAGGGCAATTCCCCAACTACAAACAGGTGTTCCCTCAGAACATTCCGGCAAGAATCATCTGCGACCGCCTGCAGCTTCTGGATTGCGTCGACAGGGTTTCTTTGATGTGCAAGGATGAGTTGAGCGCAATCAGAATGTCTTATACCGGCGATGAGGGCATGGCTTCAGGCTTCCTGACTATCGCTGCTACTACGCCCGAAGTGGGCGAGGGCAGGGAGGACATACCGGTCTCAATGATCGGGCATGCAGAGGTTACCGTGGCCATGCGCGCAAGATACCTGAGAGACGTGCTGAGAGTATTGGATGGAGACGAGGTGTGCCTGGGTTACACCAGCTTCAAGCATCCCATAGAAGTTACGGAGGAGACAGATCCGTCCTACACGTATCTTCTGATGCCTGTGACTGCGCCCGTATGATGCAATGAAACGAAAAAGAAGCATGACGTTGGGTATAAGAACCGAGCATATAGAGCTCGACCAAGCACTGAAACTGGCTGCGCTTGTAGGATCGGGCGGAGAGGCCAAGATGGCGATTCAGTCGGGCTGGGTCAAAGTGAACGGAGTCACCGAGTTTCGGCGCGGGAGGAAACTTCGGGAAGGCGATGTTTTTGAATTCGCCGATGTGGAGGCCACTATCGTGCTCAGCAGCGACTCCGTATCTGGCAAGGGAGATGTGTGACGAGCGTGTGGGTAAAAAGCATCCAACTGGCCGGCTTCCGCAACTACGAAAAAGAGTCGGTCGCACTTGACCCGGGGCTAAACCTTTTCCTGGGGCGCAATGCCCAGGGAAAGACCAACCTGCTCGAGGCCGTGTATATTGCCTCTGCGGGCCGCTCATACCGCGCTTCGTCCGATTTTGAACTTGTCAGGCACGGCGGAACCTTCTACAGGATTGTCGCAGACGTCCAGCGCAGGCCTGCCCCTGTCAGGCTGGAGGTCAGCTACTCCCGAGATGGCAGAAAGCTTGTCCGGCTCAACAGCGCGGAAAGAATCCGCGCCGCCGAGCTTTCGTCTTTTCTTAATGTAGTGATGTTCACCCCCGACGACCTGGCCCTGGTCAAGGGTAGCCCGTCTGTAAGACGAAGGTTTCTCGACATGGAGATATCCCAGGTCAGCCCTGTCTACCGTCAGTGGACCTCCACATATGCCAAGGTGCTGAGCCAGAGAAACGCCCTGCTCAAGCAGGCCAGGGGACGTGGCGTGCA
>DMOT01000179.1 GCA_003456765.1 Bacillota bacterium | reverse complement strand
TGACAGGATGACCCACCAGCGGGTCACCTGGGTCTGGGAATGTGAAGAGGAAAGCGATGCCGCAGCATCGCTACTCATGTTCCCAGCTACATGTGCTGATGCTATCTGGAAGCACTTGGATCCACGCAGAAGGGGAGGTTCGGTGGCCCGATTGACCCACCAGCAGGTCGATATTCTGAAAAACGGCCCGTGGATGGGTCGCTTACCCCCAAAACTGGCCCGCCAGCGGGTCATTCCGCTCCGCCGACCTTCTCTGCCGAAATGAAGAAGGTTGCAGTACAAGGATATGTTCAGGAACGGAGGATACTCCTGCCTGGGATACCCTATCATGGTTACTTTGAATGCATAAACCGGGCCTCACTCGCAGTCGGCAACCCCAACGCGTATCCATGGAGCTGTTCCCAATCGTTTCCTTGAAAGATGTGCGTCCCAAGATGAAGTTCTGCACTATCTGCACGACATTGCCCAATGTTCAATCGGCAGCCGCTTGAAAGAGGTGAAATACCCCTTGGGGGCTACTCAGAGTCTGGCTGGCCCGGGAGTGCGGGAGAGCGAGGCCATTGGGGCCTCGCTCGCATTTGGACATGCTCTTGTCTTCGAAGATTGGGCCGCTGTCGTATCTGTGATCCTGATGTTGCGACTTTCAAAACCGGTTATGATGGTCGTTCGGGGAAGCTAGCCGGGTTCAGAAAGGTTCACTGGGTTGGGTAGTTGCCTTGCCAGGTAGTACCTGTCAGGTCCTGTGAAGGAACGAATTCCTGGAATCCCTGCCTAACACCGGCCATGGTCGTTGCCGCCAATGAGGCCTGTGCCGCCTCAATCATCCGCTTGACCATGTTTCCACCGACTGACCCGCAATCCCGGGCGCTGAGGTTGCCCCAGTAATCCCCTTGAATGAGATGGGTTGGAATATTTAGCTCGTTGGCAATTTCATACTTCATCTGGTCCAGTGCCTGTCGCGCCTGGGGAACCAATGTTCTGTTGCTCCTACGGCTCTTTGGCATGTTTCCACCTCCACTGCGATGCTGTGTACATTCTTTGCTCAGCTCGATGACGATATGTTAGTAAACGCATGCCGATGTACACTGCGTTTGCCAGCATCGTGAAAAGTTGACGAAGCAGCATGATTGGTATATGCTCAAGGTGTTTGAAGACTAGTTTTGATACTGGACTAATTTGGCGGAGTGAATAATATGGCATCTTTCGTGGGCCTTGTGCTAGCAGCAGGGCATGGCAAACGGATGAAGTCTGAGCTTCCTAAGGTTCTTCATCAGGTTGCAGGCATTCCCATGATTGACCATGTCGTCGGCTTACTGGTTCGCTCCGGAGCATCGCGCACGATTGTCGTTGTTGGGCACGGCGGCGAGTTAGTGGAAGAGCATCTTGCCGGGTGTGCCGACATAGTCTGGCAGAAAGAGCAATTGGGTACGGGCCATGCTGTGTTGTCAGCAGGCCCGGCTTTTCATGGTTACGATGGCAATATTGTCGTCATTCCAGGCGATGTGCCGCTTCTTACCCCTGAAACCATAGTAGAATTGGTAAATGAGCACTCCAGCAGCGGAAGAAGTGCAACTGTCCTTACTATGCATGTTGATGATCCAACGGGCTATGGGAGAATCGTAAGAGATTCGCAGGGCAATGTTGCCGCCATAGTAGAGCAGCGCGATGCAACGGAGGAGATCCGCGCCGTGCGCGAGGTCAACACCGGTGTGTTTTGTTTTGACAAAAAGAAGCTTTTCGACGCGCTTCCACGCCTGTCGAACGATAACGAACAAGGCGAGTATTACCTAACAGACGTGATCGAGGTCATGATATCCCAGGGGCTTTCAGTAGGAGCAGTCGTTCTTCGAGATGCCTCTGAGGGGCTTGGGATCAATTCTCGCGTCAAGCTTTCCGAGGCTGAAACGGCCATGCGCAACCGCAAACGGTACGAAGCAATGGAATCCGGGGTGACGCTAATCGATCCCCAAAGCACATTCATCGATGCAAACGTGGAGATAGGGCCTGATACGATTATCATGCCCTTTACTGTCATATCCGGGAACAGCAAGATCGGAGAGTCCTGCAAGATCGGCCCGTATGTCTACATTTGCGATTCAGAGGTAGGCAATGAATGCAATATTGGCCCATTCTCCTACCTGCGTCCGGGCACGTCACTTTCAGATCGCGTGAAAGTGGGCGACTTTGTTGAAATCAAAAAGAGCGTAGTGGGCGAGGGAAGCAAGATCCCTCACCTCAGCTATATAGGAGACACGGTAATGGGCTCCAAGGTAAACATCGGGGCTGGGACAATTACGTGCAATTATAACGGAACAACCAAGAACACCACGATCATAGAGGACGGTGCTTTTGTGGGGGCCAACTCTAATCTGGTTGCTCCGGTAAAGGTGGGCCTGGATGCGTATATTGCTACTGGGTCCACAGTTACTTCCGATGTTCCGCCAGGAGCTCTAGCCATTGGAAGAGCCCGACAGGAGAATAAGGAAGGATGGGTTGCAAAACGACGGGCGGCTCAATCTTCCAAGGAGGAGAAGTAGCTATGGGCGCATGTCACCGAAAGTTGAAGATCTTCGCAGGCAATTCCAACCCCCAGCTGGCTGGGGAAATTGCGGCCAACCTTGAAACAGAACTTGTAAAATCCGAAGTCGGCAGATTCAGCGATGGCGAAATAAGCGTACAGATATTCGAGAGCATAAGAGGCGCAGATGTGTTTGTCATACAATCCCTGTGCGCTCCGGTGCACGACAATATCATGGAGCTTCTGATAGTCATTGATGCCTTGAGGCGAGCGTCTGCAAGATCAATTACCGCCGTTGTGCCGTACTACGGTTATGCCAGGCAAGACAGGAAGTCCCAACCCAGAGAGCCGATAACCGCAAAATTGCTGGCAAACCTGATTACTGCGGCAGGGGCTTCACGGGTTCTCACCATCGACTTGCACGCGCCCCAAATCCAAGGATTCTTTGACATACCTGTGGACCACCTCAAGGCGGCCCCCATTCTCTCGCAGCATTTGGAGGCGAGGGGGTTGAAGGGCTGCGTAATTGTCTCCCCTGATGTGGGCGGTGTCACTCGAGCCAGGGGAATCGCCGAACACCTCGACAGTTCACTGGCGATCGTGGACAAGCGTCGGCCGAGGCCCAATGTGTCTGAGGTGATGAATATCATCGGGGATGTGTCTGGAAAACCGGCCGTAATCGTCGACGACCTTGTGGATACTGCCGGGACCCTGTGTCAGGCGGCGGACGCTCTTATCGAGGCGGGAGCGACTGAAGTGAGGGCATGTTGCACTCATGGAGTCTTGTCGGGGCCCGCGATTGAGCGGCTTGAGGGTTCGCGGATTAAGGAACTCGTAGTTACTAATACTATTCCCCTGAGCAAAGAGAAGCAGACCGACAAGATATCCGTCCTGTCAGTAGCGCCGCTATTTGCAGAAGCGATCAGGCGTATCTATCTCGAGCTTTCGGTCAGCATACTGTTTGACTAATCTTCCATAGTGGGTATTGATATGTTCCTCATAGCAGGCCTCGGAAACCCTGGATCGCGATATGAGTGTTCCAGGCATAATGCTGGTTTCATGACAGCCGACCGTATTGCCCTGAAGCTGGGTGCCGGGAAGTTCAGGAGGGCGCCATATTGCTTTAGCCTTGTGGCGAGAGCGAAGTTTGCAGGGACGGATATGTTGATCCTGAAACCGCAAACCTACATGAATAACAGCGGAGTAGCTGTGGCAAGAGCGACCCGATGGCACCGTGTGGGCCCGGAGTCGCTAATTGTCGTATATGATGACATGGATCTTGAGGTAGGAAAGATACGCATTCGTACCAAAGGCAGCGCCGGCGGGCACAAAGGCATGGGCTCTATCATAGAGCATATGGGCACAGAAGAGATTACCCGCGTGCGTATCGGGGTTGGCAGGCCTCCCCCGTGGGAGGACTCAGTCGACTACGTGCTTGACACCTTCACTCGCGAAGAGCTCCCCATCATATCGGATGCTGTTATTAATGCGATTTCCGCCATACTATGTATAATAGAGGACGGCATCGAAGCCGCGCAGACCCGCTTCAACTAAGCCGGGTCTTGCGCCGTTTCCGATGCGTCATATTTCCCCGGAGGGGGTATGGGGTTGACAGGAATAGTCGACCTCCTGCTTGATTCTGCCACATTCACCGATGTCCTGAGGAGAGTCGAGCAGGGAGCGATCTCCACACATATCTCTGGCCTTTCAGGCCCGCAGAAGTCCCTGTTCATATCGGGGCTGTTTCGGCATGCTTCGAGCACGATCTTTGTGGTTACCAGCACACAGCAGGACGCTGAGAGCCTGTCGGGGGATATTTCTGCCTTGATAGGTCCTGAGCTCGTATTTGTCTTTCCGCCAGTCGATGTGATGCCCTATGAAGAGACGCCGATGAGTGCCGACCTTCTGGCCGCGCGCGCCAAAGCCCTTGCAGCCCTGGCCGGCGGAACGAAATGCGTGGTACTTGCGCCTGCACGCGCTCTGGGGAGAAGAATGGTGCCCAGAGATTCTTACCGTCAGGCGACGTTCAGAGTCAGAGTGGGCGAGGTTCGGGATTTTGAGGCACTAGTGCACAGATTGGCAGGATGTGGATACGAGATTTTGGGCAAGGTAGACGGCCGTGGACAGGCCAGTGTGCGAGGCGGCATAATTGATGTGTTTCCGCATAGTGCGAATCAGCCTGTTCGCATCGAGTTCTTCGGCGATGAAGTAGAGTCGATCAGGCTCTTTGACCCCGAAACCCAGCTTTCACAGGACCGGCTGGATGAGGTTGCAATTACTCCTGCGAGGGAGTTTCTATATGACAGCGGCCGACTGGAGCTGGCGTGCGCGAAGATCTGCGAGGAGCTTGAACGTGTGGACGGGAGTATGGCGCGAAGGGAGCCGTCGCTGGCCGGCGCCATGCATACAGCATCTGCACGGCGAGGCTCCTCTTCTGCTGCTTTGATGGTCCATACCAGAAATCAGCTGCGAGAGAGGGTCGACCATCATCTCGAACGCTTTGAGAACGGAACCTTCTTCGACAATGACGAGCAGTACCTTCCGTTCTTCTATGAGGAACGAGTGACAGTGGCTGATTGGGCTGGCGAAGCATTGTTCGTTGTCGATGAGCCCATCAGGTTCAAAGAAGCTCTTGCCGGTTACGAGGCTGACATACGGGAAACATATGCGACGCTGCTTGAAGCCGCCATGGTCCTTCCATCTCAAGCAGATCTGTACATGGATGCTGCGGAAGTTGCGGAGTCTGTCGGGCGGCGGCAGACCGTTGCCATGTCCTTGCTTGCCAGGGCGGCAGACGGCAGCGGCGACAGGCTTGATGGGATCCTGCCTGCCGCTTCAGACAACATAGTGGCCCAGACGAAGCAGGCAGAGATATTTGCGGGACGCTTCGACGATCTTGTTCACGAGATCAAGAATTACCGTAAAAGGCAGTACAGAGTAGTCTGTGTAGCGTCGACCGGGGAAAGGTGTGCGAGACTTGCCGAGCTCTTCGAGGAGAAGGGCATCTCGACGATCTCGTGCGATGGATTGGAGTCCGTTCCTGAGGCTGGCACCATTTGCATGGCGGAAGGCGAGCTCTCTTCCGGATTTCAGTGTACCGACATCAAGCTTTTGGTTCTTACAGAAGCTGAGATATACGGGCGGCGGAAGAAGAGGCGGCGGTTTGCCAGCGTTGAAGAGGGTGCACGGATTGCCAGTTACACGGATCTGTCGCCCGGGGACTATGTGGTCCACGTCAAT
The DNA here is from genome assembly GCA_003456765.1 of Bacillota bacterium. Taxonomy (GTDB): domain Bacteria; phylum Bacillota; class DTU025; order DTU025; family DTU025; genus UBA10085. The sequence goes on along the minus strand of DMOT01000179.1, from coordinate 6,219 downwards.
CATGGAGTTGGCAAATACGGCGGAGTGCAGACCCTGGAGGTGGCCGGGGTCCAACGCGACTACCTCCTGGTTCAGTACGCCGGCGAGGATAGGGTTTATGTCCCTACTGACCAGGTTTCTCTTCTGCAGAAATACATAGGGATGGAAGATTCGCCGCCCCGCTTGAATAAACTTGGAGGGACAGAATGGACGCGTGCCAAAACCAGAGTGCGCGAGTCGGTGCAAGACATGGCGGAAGACCTGCTCAGGTTGCATGCGGCCAGGGAGTCGGTGAAGGGTTATGCGTTCTCGCCCGACACAGTGTGGCAGCAGGAGTTCGAAGATCTCTTTCCTTACGAGGAGACACCCGATCAGTGGCGGTCCATAGTAGATGTGAAGCGGGACATGGAAAAGCCTATGCCCATGGACAGGTTGCTCTGTGGAGACGTTGGATTTGGCAAAACTGAGGTAGCGCTCAGGGCGGCTTTCAAGGCCGCGGTCGACGGGAAGCAGGTTGCAGTGCTGGTTCCCACAACGATCCTCGCTCAGCAGCATTACGCCACGTTCTCAGAGCGATTCCGCGGATTTCCGATGGAAGTGGCGATCTTGTCAAGATTCCAGTCGGAAGCGGAACAAAGACGGGTTATTCGAGGTCTGAAGATGGGGTCGGTTGATGTGGTGATTGGAACCCATCGCCTGCTCTCACAGGACGTGAGCTTCCGCGACCTGGGCCTGGTAGTCGTCGACGAGGAACAGAGGTTTGGCGTGGCCCAGAAGGAACGCTTAAAGGAACTCCGTGAAGAAGTTGATGTTCTCACGTTGACGGCAACGCCTATTCCCAGGACTCTCCATATGGCTATGGCAGGGGTCAGGGACATGAGCCTTATGGAAACCCCGCCTGAGAATAGGTTTCCTATAAGGACGTATGTAGTGGAGAAGAACGAGAGCCTCATAAGGGAGATCCTTCTCAGGGAGATCGACCGCAAAGGGCAGATTTACTTCGTCCACAACAGGGTTTACGACATAGAAGAGGTAGCCGCAAGGCTCAGCCGGCTCGTTCCTGAAGCGTCCATAGGCGTTGCCCATGGCCAGATGCCGGAGGATCGGCTTGAGCAAGTAATGCTACAATTTATGGCACAAGAGTTTGATATTCTTGTTTGCACGGTTATAATAGAATCTGGTATTGATATTCCGAACGTCAACACAATAATCATTGATGACGCCCATAATCTTGGGCTTGCTCAACTCTACCAGCTGCGCGGCAGGGTGGGAAGAACGAACAGGGTGGCCTATGCGTACCTTCTGTTCAAGCGGGATGCAGCCCTCAGCGAAATTGCAGAGAAGAGGCTGGCTGCAATTCGGGAGTTTACGAGCCTGGGGTCGGGCTACAAGATAGCCATGCGTGACCTTGAGATACGAGGGGCAGGGAACATTCTCGGTCCTGAACAGCATGGCCATATTGCGGCGGTCGGATTTGAGATGTACTGCAGGCTTCTGGAAGAGACCATAGGGGAGCTTAAGGGTGAGCAGAAGAAGCCGGAGCCGCCGCCGGTCATGATTGACCTTACTGTTGACGCTTACGTGCCTGACTCTTATGTTCCCGATTCGCGGCAGAAGATAGAGGTCTATAAGAAGATCAACGGCATCGAGTCTCTTGAGGACGCTTCAGATCTCTCTAAGGAGTTCATCGATAGATTTGGGCCATTGCCGCTTCCTGTAGACAACCTCATTGCCATTGCCGCGCTGAAGGTCCTCGCAAGGGAGTTGGGAGCTGCAAGTATCGCCAGTGAGCGGAACGGAGTAGTAGTGCGATTCGCCGACGGGGTGCGCTATGCATACAGCGACATGGCGAGGATTGCCGGGCCGTTCAAAGGAAGAGTGGCGTTTGCGGCAGGGAGGACACAAAGGCTCAGGGTCAAAACCCACGGGATGTCCGAAAGAGAGATCTTGCACACTCTGATGAATATCCTATCTGAGATGAGGCAGAGCGTAGCAGTTAATCAATGACAACATCAGTCAATAACATGCAGGAGGGTATTGAGGAATGAGAGCTACTGGAATTGTCAGACGCATCGACGAATTGGGTAGAATTGTGGTGCCTAAAGAGCTTCGAAGGAGCCTTCGAATACATGAGGGCGATTCAGTCGAGATATATGTGGATCCAAAGGGAAGCATAGTGCTGAAGAAGTACTCGCCTGTGGCCCAACTCAGGGATGTAGCATCCGACATGGCTGAATCCCTATCGGCATCATCGGGCGGTGTAGCCCTCATATGCGACAGGGATATGGTGATAGCTGCATCTGGGCCGCACAGCGAGGAACTCCTGGGTCGTCGCGTGGGCCGTGCTATAGAGAAGGCAATGGCCGAGAAGCAGGCGCTAATGGTCCACTTCAGCGGAGGCGGAGATGCGTCCGGCATATTGGCTAGTGCAGGTCCGGATTCGGTTGCCATGATTTCCGCTGCCATAGCGCCTATTGTAGCAGACGGCGACGCCGTTGGCGCTGTAGTAGTGGGCACGACCTCGAACGACTCCACTGTAGGCGGTCTTGAGGAAGGCCTGGCAGTTACGGCTGCGGGGTATCTGGCAAGGCAGGTGGCATAAACGAACAGCAACCGGGATCAGACGTCATTTGTTCGGGGTGCCGCGCTTATGGCGGCAGCCGGAGTGATCAGCCGGATACTCGGCGCTGTCTACAGAATTCCGCTTGCTAATACCATTGGCGACGAAGGCATGGGGTTGCTCGAGCTCGCGCAACCTCTGTATAATTTCTTTCTCGTCGCTTCAGTAGCAGGGTTGCCTCTTGCGGTCTCAAAACTTGTGGCGGAACGCATGGCAATCGGCGATGAGCGCGGGTCCATCCGCATACTGAGAGTCGCAATCATGATAATGCTATGCACTGGGCTTGCATCTGCATCATTCATGTATCTTGGAGCTGATTGGCTTGCAGAACATATCTACCACGACGTGCGGGTAGCGCTTGCCATACGGGCAATTGCTCCCGCCCTTTTTTTCGTCACGGTGATGTCGGCATTCCGAGGGTATTTCCAGGGGCACCAGGACATGGGACCATCCGCTGCATCGCAGGTCGTGGAGCAGTTCGTCCGCGTAGGCACTATGCTGGTTCTCGCCACCACTTTGATGCCTCGCGGAGTTGAGTACGCCGCTGCTGGTGCTGCCCTGGGAGCTGTAACAGGAGGCCTGGCCGGCCTTGCATACCTTCTGTTCGTGTACGCCCAGAGGATGAGCAGGGGCAAGATGAGGAGCGGGCGAGTGGGTATCCGCATGGACGCGGAAGGAAAGACTGCGAGGCGGGCGGGGCGGAGCGAAGAGACAACGTGGGAGCTGGTGGCAGCCATATTCGCGATTGCGCTGCCAGTCGCTATCGGCGCGTCGGTTTTGCCCATTGTCAGGGCGATCGATTCCGCGATGGTGCCAGCACGCCTTGGTGTTGCAGGTTTTTCTGCCGAGAATGCCACAGCTCTATTCGGGCAGTTGAGCGGAATGGCACTTCCCCTCGCATACTTTCCCAACGTGCTTACGATTGCGCTTGCAGCAAGCATAGTGCCGGCGATTTCCGAAGCATTAGCCGTAGGCAGCAGGGCGGGCGCTGAGAGACGGGCCCGGGCTGCAATGAGGCTGACAGCTCTGATAGCTCTTCCTGCCGGTCTCGGACTATGGACACTCAGCTCGGAGATATGTAGTCTTGTGTATGGACGGCCTGACGTGGGCCGGGTGCTCGGGGCGCTTGCTCCTGCCTCAGCATTTCTGTGTGTGCTTCAGACGTCCGGTGCGATCCTGCAGGGCATGGGATATCCGGGAGGCCCTGTGAAGAACCTTTTGATCGGCTCGGCTGTCAAAGTGGCTTGCGAGTGGTGGCTTACAGGGTTGCCTCAGCTCAATGTGGCAGGCGCTGCCATAAGTACATCTGTAGGCTTTGCAGTAGTTGCCCTTGCTAACCTGGCAGATGTGGCGAGGAGGCTAGGGCGCGGGGCTGGGGCAGGCCTTGCGGCGGAGTTTGCAAAGCCTGCAATATCTGCTGCGGTAATGGCGGCGGTGGCCAGAATCACCCAGTCGTCTCTGGCCAGGATGACGGGACGGCCAGGGCTTGCGACGATCGCCTCCATAGCGGTGGCGGCTGTGCCTTAGTTCGTAGTGATGCTTGCCGTCGGCGGAATTGTCGGGGCCGACATTGAGATGATCCCGAAGGTCGGGCCGCCCCTGGCTCGCATTCTTGCCCGGCTGGGTTTGGTGAAGTCGTAGTGGAAAGCAAATATCGCGGAAGGCGTGGTAGGTATGGCTGATGTAGATAGGTCGCGACAGGGTGAAACGACAGAAGAGTGCATGCCGCAATGCGGATACCCTGCGGACAAGCTTGTCAAGATCATGGCTAAGCTGCGGGGGCCGGGCGGGTGCCCCTGGGACCATAAACAGACGTCATCGTCTCTGAAACCATATGTCATAGAAGAGGCGTATGAAGTCGTTGAGGCGATTGACAGCGGTGACCCTTCCCTGCTCTGCGAGGAGCTTGGAGATCTGCTTCTGCAGGTAGTCTTTCATTGCCAGATTGCAGATGAAGATGGAGTTTTCGATTTCAACGATGTGGTAGAGGCTATCAGCGCGAAGCTGGTGCGCCGCCACCCTCATGTGTTCGGCGATGTTAGGGCGGACGATGCGGGGACTGTTTTAAGGAATTGGGAGCGGATCAAGCAGAGGGAGAAGGGATCGCCTTCTGGGGAACTTGCGTCAATCCTTGACGAAGTGCCACAGTACTTGCCCGCTCTCATGCAGGCGGCGAAGATCCAGGACAAGGCGAGCCGCGTCGGCTTCGACTGGGAGTGCGCGGAAGATGCCTCCGCCAAGGTGTGGGAGGAGGCTGATGAGCTCAAGGAGGCTATGGCGTCAGGCGAAAAGGAGAGGATCGGCGAGGAGCTTGGGGATCTTCTCTTTGCTGTAGTGAATGTGGCAAGGCTCCTTGACATAGACCCCGAGGAGGCCCTGAGGCGCACCAATTCGAAGTTTGCGTCAAGGTTCAAGTTCATCGAGCACAGGGCTGATGAGAGTGGGGTCGCCCTGGAGGAAATGACATTTGACGAGATGGACGCCATATGGGATGAGGCGAAGGGGAAGGGTCTCTAGGCTCTGGGCCCAGGCATTATGTGGTCTGAATGGGCATACACATCCATAGGACAAATTGTTTTTCCCACGAGGGATGCATGCGTTCCATATGCAAAGATTTGTCCGAAGGAGTGGTGCCGATGGCCGCCAAGGGGCCTGACTTGACTGATGAGGCAAGGCGGAAGCGCTCTGGCCTCCAGCACAGAGTCGTGATGGTCGACCGTGAAAGCATGATGGTAGATGGAGTAGCCAACGTTGAGAGCTTCGATGATGAGGAGATAATCCTTGATACAAATGCGGGAGTTCTCACTGTTACCGGGCATGATCTCCACATACGCCAGCTCAATCTGGAGGATGGCACTATCGAGATTGAGGGGTATGTTGAGACGTGCGACTATTTTGACGAAAGCCCGAAAAAAGGACGAGGTCTGCTGGGAAGGCTGCTCCGATAGGCGAGGGAGGATTCGTCCGGGCCCCCGGGGCGATGGATGCCTGACTGAAAGGTGTCTTGTTGCTAAGAAGCGTTGTCAGGCACTGCCGGGCGCTGGAAAATGGTGAGTGCACGTAGGATTCAGCAGAAAGACGACGAATACTGTGACAATGCGAGGCGACAAGTGAAGAAATCCAGGTTGTATTATTCAGACCTTTCTGAATCGTCCGGCGGAATCGCGCGAAGCCTGGGAGAATAGGCCTCGCCGGGGGAGCGCATATGCCAGAAAAACCGAAGCGCAGTGCGCCGAGGCGCAGCAAGAGATCGACGCAGAAGAAGCGGAGCATGAGTTTTGGAGTCATGGTTGTCACTGGGATCCTGGGTGTGATCATCAGCCCGCTAGTCTTCATGGTGTCTTTGTTTCGCCCGTCGATGAAGATACAGAAACGCTGGATAATATCGCTCGCCGCGCTGATTGCGATCTTCGCTGTTTACTCATGGGCAGGCGTGGAATACGTAGATCAGCTGTCGGCTCGGGCCATTGACATACTGGGGGACTATTGTTCTGCTCGCATTGAAGTGAGGGACATGCCTTTCGTAGAGACGATCAACTTCGAGAGCCTGCGCAATGGAGTGGACCCATCTCTTGTTGCGGCTATCATATCCCAGGAGAGCGGCTTCCAGACTGACGTAG
>DMOT01000055.1 GCA_003456765.1 Bacillota bacterium | reverse complement strand
CACGGTCGGCCAGCGTGCCCGGCAGTTCGGCTCGGAAAAGCTGGGAGCCTCCTACCGGCATGCCTGGAAGGCACGGAATGGAGAGGCCGCGCCTCCCCATGCCGGAGAGCCATTGGAGAAAGGATCTCCAAAAAAGGATCGCATGGGACTGCGCTTCCACATCGAGAAGCACCGTGGCTCCTGTAGTCGTAAGGCCCGACATGGTCTCGAAAAACGCATCGGCCGGTGTGCTCAAGGATCCGGCCAAGAGAAATGGCAAGGCGCCGAAGAGGGCGCATGCTGCCCACCCCAGTGTGGTAATGGCGATGCCCTCGCGATTGCCTATGCGCCGGTCATCCCGTGGGGCCGTGAGACGCACGCCTGCAACGCCCAAGGCTGCGGTTATGGCCGACGAGATGAGGAATGCTGCCCAGTCCCCCTCGCCGAACATGAGCGATATTGCAGCCGGCGCCAGCATTAAGGCCCCGAATACTGCCACGATGCGCGAAACCGAACTAATTACTGACCGTATGTTCAATGGATACGCCTCTCTTAGGGCTCGAACAGGCGAGCTGTCTCTTCTCTTGCCGATTCCAGTGTAAAGACGATTACGTGGTCACCGGGGAGTATCACAGTATCGCCGCGGGGCACTATGACCTGCCCACGGCGGACTAGCACACCGATGACTGCGCCCTGCGGTACTCCCAGTTCCCGGAGAGGAGTACGGCATGCGGGGCATCCCTCTGGAGCAAGCATCTCCAGGACTTCGGCGCGGGCCTCCTTGAGAAGCGCGAGCGAGAGCACGTGGTCGCCGCGGATGATCTTGAGTATGGCTGCGGCCGCGCTGATCCTCGGCACTACCGTAGCATCGAGATCCATGGGGCCGGTGAAGGCCAGGTACTCGGTGCGCTTGAGAGATACCGCAACGCGAGGCACGCCCATGCGCTTCAGGAGATAGCCTGTGAGCAGGTTGGACTGGTCGTTGTCGCCCACCACTGCAGCTGCATCAGCCCCCTCGGCGTTCTCTTCCTGCAGTATCTCAAGGTCGGAAGGATCGCCCTGGATCACCGTTAGGCGCGGGAATGCTTCGGCAAGCTCTCTGCACCTCTCAGGATCCTTCTCGAACATCTTCACCTGTACGCCATGGGCGGCTAAGGGTTCCAGGGCCCGGGCGAGATAATAGCCGATGCTGGAACCGCCTATTATGCTGACTGTTTGCAGGCGCCTGGCTTCACGCCCCGCCCGCCATTCGAATGCGCTTGACACTCCCCGCCTGCCTACAACGAAAACTTTGTCGCCGGGAAGGATCTCTGTATCGCCCCTGGGGATGAGGACATCTCCGTCGCGCAGTATGGCAACGAGCGTGGCGGTGGCTATATTGAGCTCCCGAACGTATGCATAGGCCACGGGAGAATCGGGTTCGACTGTGTACGACACGATCTGCACCTTGCCTCCGGCAAGGTAGTCGAATTCAGAGGAATCAGGGTTTTTGATGAGGCGTGCAATATCTGCCGCAGCCTGGTGGTCGGGGTTTATCGCAATGTCTACCCCGGGATATGTGCCATTTGTGGCAAGGGCGAGGTCGGTATCGTGGTCAGGGTCGCGTACGCGCGCAATGGTGGTGCGCGCTCCGGCCTGTTTGGCCAGGATGCACGCAAGCATATTGACCTCGTCCAGGTCTGTTGCGGCTATGACAAGTGATGCGCCCGACACTCCGGCGCGTTCCAAGACCCTCATGGATGCGCCGTTTCCATGGATCGCCATTGCGTCCAGGTTGCGCTCGACTTCGCTAAGCCTATCGGCTGCTCGATCGATGACGACTACATCCATGTCTTCCTGACATAGCCTGCTTGCAAGTTCAAATCCGAGCTTGCCTGCGCCAATGATGATGGCTCTCGTTTCTATCACTCCAGACTGATCTGCTGGATCTCTCCAGCGCAGTTTCCATTAAGATGATCTAGTTTGACGCACAGTGCTGGTTATCCTGCCTTGGCGTGTATGGCAGTTGTTGCACCTTCGGGCCCCAATTGCCCGACCGCTGGCAGGGGGTTGGCGGCCTGACCTCCTGGCGCCGAAAACTCACGATCCAGGTTGAAAGATGCCAAGTCGGTGTGCCTAGAGAGAGAAAGATGGAGAGCATGCATGAGACATTCTGCTTCATGCGGCTTGGGCAGTACTGCAAAAGAGCCAGCGTAGACCACCTGTTTGATCCGAATCTCTTTGAATCGCAGCTTAGGCGGCAGGTGTCAATGCTTATTGAAAAGGACACGACTGCATGGCAGACAGAATACGTGTGTAAGCCGTCGTTCTTCATACGTTCCAGAGACAGTATCCTCTACCCTGACCACAGGGAGCTGGCAGCTCTTGAGGCGGATTTCATTAGGAATGGCATTGGCAGTGAGGGCGTATGGGACCCTTCGTGGCAGTGGGCGGAGTATCCGAATGAATGGGCGGTAAGCAAGAAGTGGTGGCAGGGAGATATCGCAGTGAAGAACCTGCTGTTCGTGGAAGCAATATCCGGATCGTGACCATCGGGCCAAGCTGGACGAGAGGCCTCTTCCATCGGGGTCTGTCCGGACCATTGACGCTTGGGGAAGCACCGGGCAGGCCCCTCTTTCCGCAAGAGTCGCCCCTGCATAAAGCCCTGGGAGCGATAGCCTGCGATCATGCATCTTAAGCCCTGTGCCCGACCACAACCAGCACAAGGGATTTTAGCGCCGATACGCAAGAATGAAGCTTCCCGGCTGGGACAACGTGGCAGTCCCCGGGCCGCATGCTAACCGTGGTCTGCTCGTCCGGGTAGTATATCTCCATACCGCCCTCGAGGACGATCTGCATGGAATCGGCGGGGTTGGCGTGGACAGGTGCATCCTTCACATCCAGGCGCGAAGGCCTCTCGGCCCATCCCATTAGACAGACCTCTGCCCCATCCACGTATCCAAGGGCAACGCTCTGTTCCTCATATGGGTTGTTGCTGGCTGCAATCTTCCTCTCCAATTCTTTTCTCGCAGCAGACAAGTCCATGTACAACACCCTCAATCCTCGGTAGATCGTTGACTTGTTCAATGCAAGCATTCAACAGCTGAAGCGTCTGTTCCTGTATGGGGGTTGATGGTCGGGCACCTGGGCCGCGCGAGTCGCGTCAAGCACAGTCAGGAAGAGTTCCAGAGTTCCTCCGCTCGCCAATGTTCTTTTGTCCTCACTCCGCATGTAACATATGCCAGATGCATGATTACTGCGTGGTCAGCCAAGCAGTGTACTCAGTGGATTTGGGCTAAAGAGAAGGCAGACTCCGTGAGCTGTTACTCCACATGTGGATTATGGAAACTCAATGTTCGCTCAAGGCTTAACTGAGTTGAATCACGAGCCTCCGAGGCGATGCGTTCCGCCTGAAGCGGATAGTCGCCGACGGCTTCGAACCCTGTGCCACCTAGTTTGATGGCGATTTCAGGCACTTGAATGC
>DMOT01000002.1 GCA_003456765.1 Bacillota bacterium | reverse complement strand
TATGCGACTCTCATCTTGCCGATCACATCGTCGTCAGCATTTGCAAGAACCTTGTCAAGGGTCATCTCGCCCTTCTTAAGTCGCGCCCTGATCTGGGCCCGCTTGCTCCTTACTTCCTGAGCCTTCTTTAGCGCCTGGCGTTTCTGTTCATCTGTCAGTTCCGGCAGTGCCATTTACGCGCACCTCCATTAATTGTTGGCTTACGGCAGCGTCAAGAGCCTTACTCGACATTCTGCACTTGTTCGCGTACTTTCTCCAGCTCGGCCTTGATCTCCACTGCCAGAGCTGAAATGAATGAATCCTGAGATTTCGCTGCGATAGTATTAGCCTCGCGGTTCATCTCCTGTATTATAAAATCCAGCTTCTTGCCGCAGTCCCCTGACTCCGAAATTGTATCACGGAACTGCCTTATGTGGCTCTTGAAGCGAACCGTCTCCTCAGTAATATCGCACCTGTCAGCGAACAGCGCTACCTCAGTGGCAAGCCTCGACTCGTCGACGCGCACGTCCTCTATCATCTCGCTCACCCTTCGAGCTAGCTTCGCTCGGTAGGATTCCACGACTTCAGGAGCGCGCCGCCCAACCTCGTCAACCGTCTGTTCAATAACTTCTATCCTGCCTGCGATATCCCTTTCCAGCCTTGCGCCCTCTTCCTTCCTCATCTCGACAACCTGGTCGATAGCGTCAGAAAGAGCGGGCCGGAGCATCTCCCAGAGGCTATCGGCATCAACCTCTGCCTCAGAGATCGTTATCACATCGGGAAGCCTCGATACGTCGTCCACTGACCTCATGGGCTCAAGCCCCAGTGTATCAGCGAGACTGGCCAGGCCCTCTGTGTAAGCCCGCGCGAGGTCAGTATCAAAGGCGACTCTTCGGCAACTTGTGCCCCGCCATTCAACTGACACCGATACTTCAATCCTGCCGCGGGCAATTCCTTCCGAGATATGCGACCGCACTCTCTCTTCAACCGGGGAAAACTCCCTCGGCATCCTGAGAGAAACATCGAAGTACCTGTGGTTCAAAGACCTGACTTCAACCGTAACCGCACCATCAGGAGAGCTGCTTGCAGCCCGCCCGTATCCAGTCATACTTGTTAGCATGTATTGAAGTTCCATCCTTTTCCGCCGAGCATGCAGCTCATTGTACTACACAAACACCAGCTGCATCAAGTATTCAATCCATAATCCCAGCACAAACAGTATGCTTTTAGGAACCTACTATTCCACTCTCGCCTCGAAATTCCTGCCAGGAAACGCAATATCCCTTCAGTTTCACCTGGTTTCGCCCGCTTTTCTTACCCGGAAGGCGGTGAATCTGCGCTCCAGGGCACGCTTTGCTGCCCTCGCAGCCGATGCCAGGAAGGTAGACCAGCCCGAAAGGAAGAGCACCAGCGCCCAATCGAGGAGAGACAGGGTTCGGGTTCCCAGAAACGCGCGGCCCAAGTCGTGATGGACACCGAAGATCTGAAGACCGACTGACAGTCCGACTGCAGCAAACAGAAACGTGTTCCGCGAACTATCGCCTGTCCCCGAAGAAACTCGCCCCTCTACACGGCAACGGAAGACGTATACAAGCTGAGACATGACCAGGGTGCAGAATGCCATTGTTCTGGCGGTCTCAAGATCATGGCCGAAAAGGACTCCGGCCAGTATGTAGCAAGCGATGGTGCAGAGGCTGATAAATACCCCGTCGGCCGCCATCTTCAGCCCGAGCCCGCGTGAGAAGATGCCTTCCTTCGGGTTTCTGGGCGCCCTCTGCATCGTGTTAGGGTCTGTGGGGTCAGCCGCAAGGGCCATGGCAGGCAGCCCGTCCGTCATCAGGTTCATCCAGAGAATCTGTATCGGGGTCAACGGAAGCGGCAGCCCGGCTGCAACCGCCAGAAGCATAGTTAGCACCTCTCCCACATTGCACGCCAGCAAGTACCTGATAAACTTGCGTATGTTGTCATAGATCGACCTGCCTTCCTCAATCGCTGCGATTATGGTGGCATAGTTGTCATCCGACAGCACCATGCTCGACGCCTCCCTGGCCACATCGGTTCCCATACGTCCCATGGCGATTCCGATGTCGGCCTCGCGTATGGCAGGCGCGTCGTTCACTCCGTCGCCGGTCACGGCAACCACGTGACCCTGCGCCCTGAGGGCTCGCACTATCCGCAGCTTGTGCGCAGGCGCCACTCTGGCAAAGACTGCGACTTCGGAGACTGCCTCCTCAAACTGCCGATCGCCCATTGCATCAAGTTCTTCGCCTGTGATAATACGGCGGCCGTGTCCCATTATCCCTACTTGCTTCGCTATGGCCTCTGCAGTAGCAGCGTGGTCACCGGTGATCATGAGCGTAGCAATCCCTGCCTGCTTCGCCAGGGCCACTGAGCGCCCCACCTCCGGCCGAGGCGGATCCATCATTCCCACCATCCCCAGGAATGTGAGCCCGGGTAGGTCCCGCGCTTGCCCCGATCTTACCCTGTCGATCAGGTTCCCGGGAGCGCAGGCCATGGCGAGCACCCTCATGGACTGTGATGCCATTGCCGAGTTCCGGGCGAGCACTGCGCCGTCGAACCGCCGGTCCCGCGGGGCCGTGCCGCCTTCCGGATGTCCCCCCAGATAGCGGTTCTCGCATAATTCAAGCACAACCTGTGGCGCACCCTTGACGAAAGTGAATACACCAGAGGGCCCGCTGCATGCCACAGCCATCATACGACGTTCCGGTTCAAATGGAACCTCAGCAATGCGCATGAAGCTGCGCACCTTCTGAATAATCTCACGTCCGCCTTTGTAGGCCATGGCAAGCAACGCCCCTTCAGTAGGGTCTCCAACAACATCCCAGCCCCTTGCGCGTGCGGATTGCCAGGCCCGCCCCCTGCCGGGGCCGCCAGTGGCCCTCTCTTCAGCACTCTGCCGAACAAGGCTTGCATCGTTGCAGAGGCCCGCGCAAACGAGGAGATCCTGAAGAATCCTGTCTGCTGCGGGATAGACAGGCTCGCCGCCTTCGGAGAATTCCCCCTCAGGAGAGTATCCCGAGCCTGTAACCTGAATATTCCGTCCTATGAGGTCAATCTCGACTACGGTCATCTGGTTCTGGGTCAGTGTGCCTGTTTTGTCGGCACATATCACAGTGGCGCAGCCCAGGGTCTCCACTGCAGAGAGCTTCCTCACAATGGCCTTCCGAGCGCTCATCCGTTGAACTCCCAGTGCAAGGCTGACAGTGACTATCGCAGGCAAGCCTTCGGGGATCGCTGCCACAGCCAGGCTGACTCCGGCAAGGAACATCAGCTCCACAGACTCTCCCCTGGCCACTCCGAGGCCTGCCACAAGCGCGCACAGCATCAGGCAACCTGCTACCAGCCACCGCCCGAGCTGAGAAAGCCTGCGCTGGAGGGGAGTGTCGCCGTCAGTGACGTCCCCTATCATCCCGGCTATCCTTCCCATTTCAGTCTCCATGCCTGTGGCCACAACCAGGCCGACCGCCCTTCCTCGAGTCACTACAGTCCCCGCATGAAGCATGTTCTTATGCTCCGAAACAGGCGCCGACTGGCGCACGATATCCGAGGCGTCCTTACGGACCGGCTTCGACTCTCCGGTGAGAACGGACTCGTCCACCTCAAGTCCATGGCATTCTACGAGCCTTGCGTCTGCCGGAACCCTGTCGCCCGGGCTCAGAATGATGACATCTCCCGGGACGAGATCGACCGCATCGACCTGTTCGGCACGTCCATCCCTGAGCACAGTCGCCCTGGGCGCCGACAGCCTGCGCAGGGCCTCAAGAGCCCGTTCCGCCCGGAATTCCTGCACAAACCCGAGGATCGCATTGAGGATGACTATTGCAAGTATGGCCACAACGTCCCTGTACTCACCCAGAAAAGCAGATACGGCCGTTGCCCCCAGAAGGACGAGGACCATGAAGTCCTGGAATTGACTGAGAAGGATGATCAAGGGCGACTGGCGCCTTCCGGGCCTGATCAGGTTCGGCCCGTAGGAGCTTCGCCTCGATCGAGCCTCCCCAAGCGTCAAGCCAGAAGAGGCCGAGGTCCCAAGCTCCCTTTCCACTACGCCTGCGCTTACAGAGTGCCAGGCGTGCAAATCTGACATTGAAAACACCACCTCTTCGCCGTGCCATCTTCCATCCCGGCAAGTCTCGTCCCTTATTCCTATTGCCCTTTGACCGTGTTCATACACGGGTGCTATACTGAAAACTGCATTGAAAGGGGCTCAAACCATGCAGATAGATGGAATTACAATTTCCGCTCTGACACGCGAAATAGAGAGACAGGTAGCCGGTGCGAGGATCGACAAGATCCAGTCGCCTTCCTATGACTGTATGACCCTGAGCCTGGGGCGCGGGCGCGCAAAGCCGTTGCTCATATCCGCGTCATCGAGATCAGCCCGCATCTGCCTGACGGATTCAGTCCCTCCTTCTCTGCCCACTCCGACCGCCTTCTGCATGGTTATGCGGAAGCATCTCGTTGGCGGAAAGGTCGTTTCCGTTCGCCAGGATGGGCTCGACCGGATAGTGATCATGCGGATTGAAGGGTGGGCCGACGCCAGCCCTGCCGACAACAAACTCCTAATAGCCGAGATCACCGGCCGCCTGGCCAACATCATCCTGGCCCAGGTGGACGGGACGATCATTGACGCCGTAAACAGGGTCGACCAATCCCGGAACAGATATCGGGAGATTGCCCCTGGAGCGATCTATGTTCCCCCTCCGCCAATCGAAAAACCAGACCCGTTTGATATCACAGCTGACCAGTTCCGTGCAGCCATACAGAGGCAGAGCGCACAGATCCAGGCCAGGGCAGCATACGACGAAGCAAAAAGGGGCCCTGTTGCCAGGAAGCGAAGGTACAGCGCTGCTCATCTCCTGTCAACATGCTTTGCAGGGATAGGGCAAGACCACAGCGAGGAGATTGCGCGCCGGGCAGGGATAGGCCCCGAACGTTCTCCTCTTGATCTCGCCGCCTCCGACATCGACTCCCTCTGGGTCCAATTCCAGGACTTCAGGCAAGCTGCCGCGGATGGCAATTTCCTGTTTGAGGCGGCCTTTGACCGCAAGACGGGTGCGCCTGCACTTCTTTCAGTATGGGGGCTTTCGGGGCTTTCTGACGAGTATGTGGTAAGGAGATTTGCGTCAGCCTCAGAGATGATCGATAGCTGCTACGGACGGGCTGAGGAACGGGAAAGGCTTGAGTCGGCACGGCGCGACATCAAGCGCAAAGTTGAGGCTAGACTGGCAAGGTCGCTTCGGAAGCTTGAAGCACAGAAAAGCGAGCTTTCGAAGGCACAGGATGCGTCGGCCTTGCGTAGAAAGGGAGAATTGCTCACAGCCAACCTCCACTCGCTCGGGCGCGGCCCGCTCAGAAAGGACGTAGTAAGCGTCATAGACTACTACGATCCCCAAACGCCCACGGTGGAAGTGGAAGTAGATCCAGGCCTTTCTGCATCTGAAAACGCGCAATCCTTCTTTGCGCTCTACTCCAGGGCGGAGAGGGCCAGAGAAGCGGTAGGCGCAAATATCGAGGCAACCCGCGATGAAGTCGCGTATCTCGAATCGATGCTGGCAATGGTGGAGATAGCAGAGTCCGAAAGCGAAGTTGAAGAGATCGTGCAAGAGCTGGACGCACTCGGCTTCATACAGCCCCGAAAGGAGCCTGGCAATGGCCGGAAGGCCAGGAAGAAGCGTGGCAGAGGCGCACCGATTCCGGCCAAGTTCAAAGCCCCATCAGGCCATGACATGTACGTAGGCAAGAACAACCTTCAAAACGACCACCTGACGATGAGGCTCGCCCGCGCCCACGACATGTGGTTTCACGCAAAAGAGATCCATGGTGCCCACGTCATTGTCAGGCGGAGGCCGAATGAGGAACTTCCAGATGAGACCCTCCACGCCGCAGCATTGCTCGCAGCCTACTACAGCCAGGCGCAGATGTCGTCGAATGTGGCCGTGGATTACACTGAGGCAAGGAATGTTCGCAAACCTCGCGGCGCCCGCCCGGGGATGGTCATCTACGGGAGCCACAAAACGATCTGGGTCACCCCGTCAAGGGATGCGCTCTCCGATGCCCTGGGGCTCCGCACTGGCACCACTTCCGGGAGTGACGATTAGCCCTCTGTCCCCCACCCGCGCAACCAGAGTACCGAACCGAGCAGAACCCCGTATCATTCTGTCAAGCGCAGCCTGGGCCGCCCATCCCCTGAGGGGCCGGGGGCGGCATTCCTCTATCTTCACTGGCAAGATTTCGGCTGACACTATTTCCCGGGGCGAAAACGAGACGCGAGCTATCATGCTTTCCACAGTGTCAGGCTTCTTCTGGTCGAACACGAAGTTACCGAGGGAGTAGAAAATGACGCCGCCCTCATAGACTTCAACGGGCTGGAGCACATGAGGATGGTGGCCCAGAACGAGACTGGCCCCGGCATCGATTGCAATGTGGGCGAGGCCTACCTGCTTTGGATTGGGCGTGCGAACATACTCTTCGCCCCAATGGAAGGAGACGACCACATGGTCTGCCAGGGCCCTGGCTTTCCTTATGTCCTGGACGATCATCTTCTCATCCATTGGTGCAACGCCGGGCCGCGCTTTCTGCGCCCTGAAGCTTCTGGGATAAGAGTAGGTCCAGAAGATATCGGCAAGCTCCGAGTAGCCCAGGAACGCAATACTGACTCCTCCAGCGCTGATGACCGCGGGCGTGCGCGCCTCGTCGATGTTGAGCCCGCCGCCGCAAACCGCAACCGAGCTTTCCCGGAGCGCTGCCAGGGTTTCGACAAGAGCAGGTTCATCATAGTCAAGCACATGATTGTTGGCAAGCGTTACTACATCCACTCCGGCCTTCTTGAGTTCTGAGGCGAACTCAGGGTCAGACCTGAACCATATGCCCTTCCCGGGGATGGGCTCTCCGCCCCGTGCAAGGCTGGTTTCAAGGTTAACAAAGGACACATCTGCCCTCGACAGTATGGGAGCGACGGCCCCCAGCGGCCAGTCGCGTCCAAGGCGCTGGCAGACGGTCTTCACACCTCTGTCGAATATGACATCTCCTGCTGCGGCAAGGGTCAGCCGGGGCTCAAGAGACTCGCGGGCCGCCCTTCGCCACATGTCCCCGGCTTCCGGCACTCCAATAGCCAACGCCTGCTCAAGATCCGCGATGCCGGGATCCGGGCCCACGCCGCAGCCGGCCGACATGGCCGTTACAAGAGACAGGGTCAAGACGACCGCCCAGGTCCTCACACTTGCTGATAACAAGCCCACTTCGCCTCCATCCCGCCTTCCACCATCCTGACCGCACGTCTGACTTGTGCCGCGGCCCCAGGCCTATGGCCTCCTCGACCTCAGTTGCTCGAGTGCAGCTCGCATATCATC
>DMOT01000030.1 GCA_003456765.1 Bacillota bacterium | reverse complement strand
CCTCCGGCGAACATCACCCCGGGCCCAAGGTGTGTAACCTCATGCAGCCCTATGCGGCGGGCCGCGGCCATATTCACGAATTTCTCAAGCATCCTGCCTGTGACCTTGATTATAACATATCCACGGACCCACTCCCACAGGCTGGATCCTGACATCTCAGGATACCTCCCACCCCAGGAACTCTAAATTGTCAAACCTTCCTTCTACCACAACCCGCTCCCTGTTAATCCCCCTCAGAACCAGCCTGTGTCCGACTATTGATACCTGGCCGGCAGTGGTTTGGACGCGCAGGCGATCAGCGGAAAACTCGATAATGCCCTTGTGGTTCTCAAGCACCAGCCTGACGTTGCCCTCCAGGCTCAGCCGGGGCAGGTCGAGAGTGACATCCCTTGGCACGCCCAACGCGTCAGACATTCGCTCCACTATCCGGGTCGAACGCGCTGCACACATCTGAATACCTCCGATACTCACGGAGCAGCTCGAGTGAGCCATTCCGTCGAGGCTAGTGATCTAAAGGTCCTCGCCAGGGAGCCCGATGCCCAGGCCAATATCAGATCGGCAATAACCCCCTTCAAACCCTATGCGCTCTATTGCATCGTATGCGCACCGGCGCGACTCGGATGTAGAAGAACCGACAGCGGTGACTCCCAGCACCCTGCCGCCAGCTGAGACAAGCCGACCATCTGCGATCCTGGTGCCTGCGTGGAAGATGACAGTCTCTTCAGGAAGGTCCGTCGGAATACGAATCGGAGCCCCTGTGCCGTAATGCCCCGGATAACCCTTGCTGGCCATCACCACACAGGTCGAATTGGCCTTCCTAAAATCCGCCTTCATCTGGCCTATGCAGCCATGGCATGAGGCTTCTACAAGATCGAGCAGATCAATGCCGAGGAGCGGCATGATAGCCTGAGTTTCAGGGTCCCCAAATCTGCAGTTGAATTCGAGCACCTTTGGCCCATCATCGGTTATCATAAGCCCTGCAAAGAGCGCGCCCGCAAAGGGAACGCCCTCCTGGGCCATCTGCCGGACGGCCGCAAGCAACACCCTGTCGCTGATCCATTCCAGCATGTCGCGGTCGATTCCCGGGGCAGGTGCTATGGCGCCCATGCCCCCTGTATTTGGTCCGATGTCGCCGTCGAATGCTCGCTTGTGATCCTTTGCAGGGACAAGCGTTACTACATCTTTCCCGTCACTGATGCCAATGATGCTTGCCTCATAACCCTCCAGGCACTCCTCTATTATCAGCCGGAAGCCGTCGTTGCCTGCAGCGCCTTTCGCCAGGGAATCGACTGCGGCTCCTGCCTCCTCCGGGCCATGGGCCACGACAACTCCTTTGCCGGCAGCAAGCGCATCGAGCTTCACTACTACGCTTCCCGCGCGAGACGCGACTGCAACTGCAGCCTGCCTCGCCCTGAAAGGATCGTCGAACACTTCATAGCTGGCAGTTGGAATCCCAGCCCGCTCCATTACACCCTTGGCATACGCCTTTGATGACTCAATTCTAGCCGCGGCTGCAGTCGGTCCAAATACTGCATGGCCTTGAGAAGCGAGCCTATCGGCCAGGCCGAGGCTGAGAGGAAGCTCCGGGCCGACTATGACCATGTCGCAACTGGCTTCCCGGGCGAACCTCGCCAGCCCATCGATGTCGGCAGCATCAATCGGCACGCACCTGGCCAGCTGCGCAATGCCCGCGTTTCCTGGAGCTGCATACATTTCGCCTCTCTATCACTTGCAGCCAGCTTCCATACTATTGCATGTTCCCGCCCCCCGGATCCGACCACTAAGATCCTGGGGCGTGGCGACCTTGTTGCCATGAATGCACCCTCCGTTCTAAGTAAGTCTCGACAAATGCCTGCGCAATTCAGAGCCTGGCCGCTCTACTAGGCCAAGACGCCTCTTGCGAGTTGCTTAGTGCCTGAAATGCCTCACTCCGGTAAAGACCATTGCCACGCCACCGGCATCAGCCGCTTCGATCGACTCCCTGTCCCGCAGGGATCCGCCCGGCTGTATCACGGCGCGAACTCCTGCCTTAGCGGCCAGCTCCACAGTGTCTCCAAACGGGAAGAAGCCGTCTGACGCCATTACCGAACCCACGGCCTTCTGGCCCGCCTGCCTGATCGCGATCTCCGCGGCGCCGACTCTGTTCATCTGCCCTGCACCCACCCCAACAGTGCCGCTTCCGTTCCACAGGACTATTGAATTGGAACGAACATGGGTGACGACCTTCCACGCGCGGATGAGCTGGGCAAGCTCATCTTCCTCCGGAGCTCGCTTTGTGACTACTGAAAGCTCCAGTGGAACCGCTTTTGCGCTGTCCGAATTCTGAACGAGAAAGCCTCCGAGCACCGGGCGTATGTCCCACCCTGTGTAAGGTTTCAGGTCCGACTCAGCCAGTTCAATCAAGCGCAGGTTCTTCTTGCCGCGCAAGATGTCTACTGCCTCTGGTGAAAAACGAGGAGCAACTATGACTTCAAGGAATATCTCCGACATCAGTTTCGCCTCGTCGATGCCTACTGTGCGGTTGAAGGCGACGATTCCCCCGAAAGCCGACACCGGGTCAGAACTGAGGGCTGCCTTGTACGCCTCGAGGGCAGTCTCTCCGATTCCTACCCCACATGGATTCGCATGCTTGACGATGACGCACGCCGTTTCATCGAACTCGCTCACGACACCTATGGCGCCTGTAGCATCTGCCAGATTGTTGAACGACAGCTCTTTTCCTCCAAGCTGTTTTGCCGCAGCCAAACCTCTCGGCGCGGCGCCGGAGAACTTGTAAAAGGCAGCTACCTGGTGCGGGTTCTCACCGTATCTGAGCGACTGCACCCTGGAGCCTCCGACGATCCAATGATCCCCGGGGGACTTTGCCCGAGTTGCTCCACACGAAGGGCTCGCATCCGACACTCCGTCCCGACTCTCTATCTGTTCTGCGAAATAGGTGGCAATAGCCGCATCATAGGCGGCCGTATGGTGGAAAGCCTCAGCCGCCAGAGCAGCTCTCGTGGACCGGGAGACTTCGCCACTCTCGCGCAACTCCGATATGATCTCTGGATATCGCCTGGGATTGACAACAACGGCAACTCTCTCGAAGTTCTTGGCTGCAGCCCGCGCCATGGAGGGGCCACCAATGTCGATGTTCTCGCACACCTCGGCCATTCCGGCTCCCCGCTCGACGGTACGCTCAAATGGATACAGGTTGACTGCGACTATGTCTATTGCAGTCACGTTCAGGCTCTCCAAGGCCTCCATGTGCTCGCGCGTAGGCTTTGCAAGAATGCCTGCGTGTATCCTTGGATGAAGGGTCTTGACGCGGCCATCCAGGACTTCCGGAAATCCGGTGACCTCCGAGACATCCCTCACTTCTACTCCCGCTTTTCGAAGAAGCGCGGCAGTGCCTCCCGTAGAGACTATTTCAAACCCCAGATCTGCCAAGGCTTTGGCAAACTCCTCGATTCCTTCCTTGTCATAGACGCTTATCAACGCCCTGCCCGTAGCCACCAGGCATCGCTCCCTTCTTGCTCTTTCAGACCAATCCAGCCCCAAAGCGCCTGATCACATCGACCAGCAGATCATGTTCCTGCTCCAGTATCCTCGCCGAAAGCGTCTCCACATCATCCCCGGGCAAGACCCGCACCACTCTCTGATCGATGATCAGGCCCGAATCTACGCCCAGGTCCACGAAATGGACCGTGCATCCGGCATATCGAACACCGGCCTCCAGGGCCTGGCGCTGAGCTTCAAGACCACGGAATGACGGGAGAAGCGATGGATGAATATTGATCACCTTACCAGGAAACCTGTCCAGAAACGCCTCACCCAGCACTCTCATGAACCCTGCAAGTACTATCAAGTCAGGCCGGGCTCCCTCGGCACAATCAGCAAGGGCAGTTTCGAAATCCGCCCTCGACGAATAGTCCCGCTTCTCAATGCAGTATGTGGGCACCCCTGCCCTCTCGGCACGCTTGAGGGCATAGGCGTCAGGCACATCGGAGATGACCGCTGCCACCTCCGCGGCCAGCCTCCCATCTTCTATTGCATCGAGGATGGCCTGGAGGTTGGAACCTCTTCCTGAAACCAGTACCACCATGCGCAACGCCTACACCCCCTCAAACTCCACTCGGCCGTCTCCGGCCACTATCTCGCCTATGATGCGGGCATCTTCTCCATGACCCATCAGAAAATCGACTGCTCTCTCCGCATCCTTCCCGCGAGTGATTACCAGGAAACCTATTCCCATGTTAAATACTCTGAACATCTCTTCCCGCTCGACCCCGGCCGTCCGGCTTATGATGTCGAAGATGCGCGGTCGGCGCCACGTGTTTACGCAGAGCCGCATGGAAGTGGCTGGCGGCAGAATCCTCGGCGGATTCTCGACGAGTCCGCCTCCGGTTATGTGAGACATTCCAAGCACCTCGACGTGCTTCATGAGAGAGAGCACAGGCTTCACGTATATCCTCGTAGGTTCGAGCATCTCCTCGCCCAACGAACGATCGAGGCCTTCCGGAATATCTGAAAGCAGGAATCCGCCCTCCTCGCACAGGGCCTTGCGAGCGAGGGAATAACCGTTGGAATGGAGCCCTGATGACGCCAGGCCGATCACGGCATCTCCAGGACGTATCTTCGATCCGTCTACTATCTGCCTGCGATCCACAGCGCCCACAGCAAACCCTGCAATGTCATACTCGCCGTCGGGGTAGAACCCTGGCATCTCCGCGGTCTCTCCGCCTATGAGTGCGCACCCGGCCTGCCTGCAGCCTTCAGCCACGCCTCCCACAATCTCGCTGATTCTTCCGGCATCCAGTCTTCCACAGCCTATATAGTCGAGGAAAAAGAGGGGCACGGCTCCTGACACGAGCACATCATTGACGCACATGGCAACTGCATCGATGCCGATGGTGTTATGCCGGTCGGCTGCAAACGCAATCTTCAGCTTGGTTCCCACGCCGTCTGTACCGGAGACCAGAACTGGCTCTTCGAAACCAGAGAAGTCGGGTTTGAACAGACCACCGAAGCCTCCGATGTCACTGACGACGCCACTTGTGAACGTGCTCTTCACTGCCGGTTTCATCAGCTCTACTGCACGCTCTCCTTCGTCAATGTCGACGCCGGCGTCAGCATACGACAATCCCTTCCCGGCTCTGCGCAAGTCACGGCCTGAAACGGAATCAGGATACCTGCCATCCAGGCATGCGGTGCAGAATCTTGGGGGCTCTTCGCAGCCGCGCGCCTCGGCCAATTCTCCGATGGCTTCCAACATCCCATCGATGGAGAGATAGTGCAGGGCGTCCGCCCCTATCATCTCCCGTATCTCGTCCTCTGTTTTGACAGCAGCCACAAGGTCTTGCCTGCTCGCCGTATCAATGCCGTACCTGCAAGGGAACTTGATCGGCGGAGACGAGACTGCCAGGTCAACTCTGACAGCTCCGGCCTTCCTCATAAGATCTATGAGGCGTGCTCCAGTAGTGCCCCGCACTATGGAATCATCCACCAGCACTACACGTTTACCGGCGCACGAACGTTCAATCGCATTCAGCTTGAGCCGTACGCCTATCTCCCTTTCCATCTGCGAGTCCCTGATGAAGGTTCGCCCGATGTAGCGATTCTTAGTAAGGCCCTGCCGATACGGGATCCCGCTCTCGGCGGAATAACCCAGTGACGCAGTGACTCCTGATTCAGGGACTGCGACTACGACATCGCCGTCAAATTGAGCCTCCCGGGCGAGCTTAGCGCCGAAGGCCTCGCGCGCTGCAGCAACGCCGATACCGTCGATCACTGAATCCGGCCGCGCAAAGTAGATGTACTCGAAAATACAGGTTGCGGGGGCACACTTGCGCTGTGATGCCCGAGTAGAAATGGACTTCATCCCTCGATCGGAGATGACAACAATCTCGCCCCGGCGCACATCTCGCATCTTGGTTATCCCCACGGCATCCAGGGCGCATGACTCGGAGGCTACAGCCCATCCCGCATGACCCGAGCCCACAATGAGCGGCCTGAATCCGTAAGGATCGCGCGCAGCATATACCAGGTCATCCGCCATTACGACGAAGGAGTAGGCCCCTTCCAACTCCTCCATCGCTCGTTCAATCGCACCCACCATTCCCAGAGAGAAGTGGCGGGCGATGAGGGATCCAATGACCTCCGAATCTGATTCGCTTTGGAAGACAACGCCTGAGCGCCCCAACTTCTCGCGCAGCTCGCCAGCGTTAGACAGGCTTCCATTATGAGCAACTGCCATCATGCCACCTCTGTGGTGGAAGACGAAGGGTTGCGTGCCCGAGAGATCGTTATCCTCCCGAATCCCGTGCCTTACATGGCCTATGCCTGTTTTCCCCGGGAGCTTGCTGAGGGCATCACCCTCGAAGACCTCAGTTGCTAGCCCCGGGCCTTTCACAACACGGATTCTCGGCCCATCACATACAGCAATTCCTGCACTCTCTTGTCCCCTGTGTTGAAGGGAGACGAGCCCGTAGTATGCAGCAACAGCAGCACCTTCATTGAAGCAAACACCGAAAACGCCGCATTCCTCCCTGGGCTTGTCCGCTTCCAGCTCGATCAGCTCTCCATGGCGCACGGTATCGCCTCCTCGTAAGCCAACGCAAGCTGCGCGATAGGCACAGCGATGAGGGTCTTGGTGCCTTGCCCAACTGCATCGCCTCTCGCTTGTGCGTATGTGATTGTTAAGGCTTCACCGCCTACCTCGCCTATGGCCAGGGCCGGAACGCCCATCTCATCTGCAAGGCCCAGCAAGGTCGCCAGGTCGCCGCGGTCCACACTGACCAGAGCTCTGCCTGCACTTTCGCTGAAGAGAAACCGATCAGCAGCGATATTACCCTCTACGCTTACCTCGACTCCGAGCGATCCTGAAATGCAGCATTCAGCCAGAGCAACTCCGAAGCCCCCCTCTGAAAGATCGTGGGCGGATTTCGTGATTCCCCTGCGGGCAGCCTCTACCAGGAGCTCGCAGAGACGCTTCTCCCCATCCAGATCAATCGAAGGGACACGCCCGGCCTCAACTCCGTGTATCTCTGCAAGATACTCAGATG
The DNA here is from genome assembly GCA_003456765.1 of Bacillota bacterium. Classification (GTDB taxonomy): domain Bacteria; phylum Bacillota; class DTU025; order DTU025; family DTU025; genus UBA10085. Next base: position 3,360 of record DMOT01000030.1, on the reverse strand, counting down.
CGCCTATTTCGTCATAGGTCTCGCCCAGGAGGACAACTGCATCTCCCTCCTGGCGGAATCCCATGGGAACCGAAGCGCTAACGTCATCTATGACGCCCACCATGCCAATTACAGGCGTGGGACGGATCGCAGTCTCGCCGTCTTCGTTGTACAGGCTTACATTGCCTCCGGTTATCGGAGTGTCGAGCACACGGCATGCGTCGGCCATGCCCTCAATGCACTCTTTGAACTGCCAGAAGACTTCAGGCTTGTACGGGTTGCCGAAATTCTGGCAGTTGGTTGCTGCCAGTGGGCGAGCCCCTGTGCAAGCCAGGTTTCGTGCAGCCTCTGCAACTGCATGAGATGCGCCCAGGCGAGGGTTGATGTAGCAGTATCTGGAGTTGCAGTCACACGTCAAGGCTATGCCGCGGGCTGTGCCTGGAAGGCGCACGACCGCTGCATCAGATCCGGGCCCGATCACTGTACCGGCACCGGCCTGGGAGTCGTACTGCCTGTAAACCCACCTCTTACTCGCTATACTGTGCGAGCCCATTAAGTGAACCAGGATTGCCCCTGGATCCGCCGGCCCCTTCACACCGTCGAGATCGTATGACGCCAACTCGTCGATGTATTCAGGGCGCACCGACTCTCTGTGGTACACCGGCGCATGATCAGTCAGCGCCCTCGCCGGAACCTGGGCCACCTCCTTGCCTCCGTGGATCAGGGTTATCAGTCCGTCATCCGTGACCGTCCCGATCTCCTCGGCAAGCAGACCCCACTTCCCCAGTACCTCCCGGACTTCACGTTCCTTGCCTGGCACAGGTACCAGAAGCATGCGTTCCTGCGATTCCGAGAGCATCACCTCGTATGGAGTCATGCCCTCTTCCCGGCACGGGACCTTGTCGATGTCAATCACCATTCCGACATTGCCTCTTGCCGACATCTCACACGAGGAACACGTAAGGCCAGCAGCGCCCATATCCTGGATTCCAAGCACACAACCGCGTGCCACCAACTCCAGGCAAGCCTCTAGAAGGAGTTTCTCTCGGAATGGGTCGCCTGCCTGAACCGGCGACTTCTTCTCCACAGCCTCGTCAGTAAGGTCGGTAGATGCGAATGTGGCCCCGTGTATTCCATCTCGCCCCGTAGTGGATCCAATAAGCATCACGGAGTTTCCGACGCCGCTGGCCGCGCCGCGCTTTATCTCATCCTGCCGCATCACGCCAACACCCATTGCATTTACAAGGGGATTATTGTCGTAGGACTTGTGAAATACCGTCTGGCCTCCCACAGTCGGAACCCCAACGGCATTCCCATACCCAGATATCCCCGAAACAATGCCGTCAAAGAGCATCCGGGACCTGTCCGACTCTAGATCGCCAAGCCACAGCGAGTTGAGGGAGGCTATTGGCCTTGCGCCCATGGTGAATATGTCGCGGACGATGCCGCCTACACCAGTAGCGGCTCCCTCGTAAGGTTCGACAGCAGAAGGGTGGTTGTGGCTTTCGATCTTAAAGGCCACAGCCAATCCATCACCTACATCCACTATGCCTGCATTCTCTCCAGGCCCCTGCAGCACTTGGGGGCCGGTTGTGGGAAGGCCCCGCAAAACAGCCTTGGAGTTCTTGTAGGAACAGTGCTCAGACCACATCACCGAGAACATGCCCAGCTCGACATAGTTAGGCTCTCTTCCTAACAAGTCCACGATCATCTCGTATTCTTCGTCAGATACACCCATAGACCGCCACACGTGCTCATCGTTCTTGTGCGCCCTGGCCAACCTTTACACCCCCGCGTACCCATTCTGCAGCCGATTCGAAGATGCGCCTGCCATCAGTTCCACCTAAGATTGCCTCGCACGCCCTTTCAGGGTGAGGCATGATTCCTACTACATTGCCAGTCTCGTTGCATATCCCCGCTATGTTCTCAAGGCTTCCGTTCGGGTTGGCCCTAGAGGCGGCCTCTCCCAGTTCGTTGCAGTACCTGAACACGACCTGTCGTCCCTTCTTGAGCCGTGCAAGAGTGTCGGGATCAGCGAAATAGTTCCCGCTACCGTGGGCTACAGGCAATGCCAGGGACATCGCCTCTAGCACAGAGCAATGTAAACGGCGTCCTTTCAGACTCAACGCGGACATTGGTCCAGTCACAGACAAACCTGGTTCCGACGTTTCTCCGCATCGCGCCGGGCAGCATTCCGGCCTCGAGAAGAATCTGAAAACCATTGTCTATCCCTAGCACAGGCTTTCCGTCAGCGGCGAAACGCGCCACCGAATCCATGATCGGCGAGAAGCGCGCTATTGCGCCGGGCCGGAGGTAATCGCCGTATGAGAAGCCTCCCGGAAGCACCAAACAATCGTAACCGGCCACCGAGGTATCGCGATGCCAGATGAAGCCAGCGTCAAAGCCTGCCGCCTCAATTCCGACCCGGCAGTCATTATCACCGTTGGAACCTGGGAACACGATTATCCCGAACTTCATTCCCCGGACTCCTCCCTGATCTCATACTCATAAGTCTCCATGTTCGGGTTCACGAGCACACGCCGGGAGATTTCGTCCACAATCTCTCTGCATTCGGCCATACTTGCAGCCTCAAGCTCAACACGTATCCTCTTGCCAATCCTGACTTTTTGCACCCCGCCATATCCCATTGACGCGAGGGCAGACCTTACCGTCTCTCCCTGCGGATCTAGCACCGACTGCCTTAGTTGGATATTGACATGAGCCACATACTTCACCCTGTGCACCTCCAAAAAGCTCATATGCGCATCGGCTTTTCGCCTCTGCGTGCATGGTACCTCCCTCATCGGCCTTGAACACCTGCTTGATACTGATCCAGGCTACTCCGCCTCACTACTACTTGCCTGGACTTTGCTATCGGCATTTCTGACTCGTTCCGCCAGGCTCTCCCTCTGATCCAACAGGCGCAGCTTGAGCTCTCCATCGCTCAACGCCAGGATCTGGGCTGCAAGGAGCGCCGCATTGGCTGCGCCATCAATCGCTACAGTAGCAACGGGTACACCCGTCGGCATCATCACGGTTGAGCAAAGCGCATCAAACCCTCCAAGTGCGCCGCCAGAAAGCGGTACTCCAATCACTGGCAATATCGTATACGAGGCCATCACCCCTGCAAGGTGCGCAGCCATGCCTGCCCCGGCGATAATCACGGCGAGTCCGCGTTCCTCAGCACTGCGAGCATATTCTGCTGCCGCCTCAGGCGTCCTGTGGGCGGAGATCACCCTGAGCTCCCACTCTATGCCCAGATTAGACAGGACTTCCGTTGCTCTACCCATCTTGCCCATGTCAGAGTCGCTGCCCATGACAATTCCGACTCGATAACCTTTGAACACCACTGGTGCCCCTCCCCCTTCCCCAGAATCTCCG
>DMOT01000004.1 GCA_003456765.1 Bacillota bacterium | reverse complement strand
GTCATGTCAGCCGAATGGATTACCAGGACTCCAAGCATTTTGCCGTAGGTGCTGAGCTGCTCTCGCAGGGTTCCGCTAACCCCGCCCCGCAGGCGCACGGCGGTGATGAGGCCCTGTAGTTCGTCTATTAGAATGAAGAAAGCCCTGTACCCCATGAAAAGGGCATCCGCTACAACGCTTGGAAAGATCCGGGCAATGATGGAGAAGACGTCTACGAAGGATGTCGTAGTGATTAGGGTTGCGGCCACGAGCCCTGCGGTGAAAGCCTTTGCCACTACAGTAAGGGCATACATAGGATCCGACAACACAGATCCTATGGCGAAAAGCGCAGCGAAAACCAGAGGATATAGGGCCATGCGGACCGTATACTCCAGTGGCTGCCTGGTAGCGTAGGCCGCGAGAAGCACGGCCGCTGCCACAAACCCGGCCGCGCCTGGGGATGACGCTGCTATTGCCGCTGCAAGAAGGAGCGCCGATGCGGCGATCTTTGCACCGGGGAGAGCGTCGTGCAGAGGAGTCTGGCCGTTCGCTGCCAGCTCATCGATGAACTGGATATCCAAGGGTTAGCCCTCCTCCGAGTCTGTCTTCGGCTGGTCTCCGTCGCCTTTCGGCTCTAAGGCGACGCTCATGCCAACAAGATCCGGGCGAGATTCGGAGATGAACTGGACGACAGAGCCTGTGACGATTGCTTCTATGGCCCAACCTACCGCTCCGGCAGTGTAGGCAATCGTGGCGAATGGCTTTACAGATTCCAGGTGTGCATCCATATCTGAGCTGTGGACGTGATGGTCGTGCATTGCCAATGTGGGGTTTACTCGAGTTCCGGCAACTATCCCCAGCATAGCTGTGGTAGATACGGCCAGAACAACAAGTGTGATGAAGCCGCTTTTTACAAGAGGGCGGCCTCCTCGATCACGCAATGCTTTCCACAGGAGCCAACCGAGGGTGATTTCAAGGCCTGTTATGAGCGCATTCAGGCCAATGACTGTGATGCCTCCGTGAGCCGTCAAGGCCAGTATCAGGTTTGTAATGAACCCTGCTATGAATCCCTCTGCCGGCCCTGCCATCATGCCAACCAGGACTGTAAGATTCACGTGATAGTGAAGGACTGGTATGGGAAGGCTCATGGCCAGCATCATGACGGCCGACAGTATTGCAATTCTCGGGACTGTTCTTGCGCGGTCCTGGCGTTTCACCGAGAACACACAGAGCAAGAGAATTACCGCTGTAGCCGCAAGACCGGCGATGATCCAGGGCAGGGGCAGGACCCCATCGGGAATGTGCAAATGTGACATCTGTTAATCCTCCTCACAGGCGCCAGACGATGAAGTTGCGACCGCCTTTCGGCATGGCTCGCACTTCCCGGTCAGCTTGAGCGAATGGCCATCTACGGTAAAACCAGTAGCCTTCTCAAGCTGGCATGCCAATGATGAAAACTCACAGCCCAGAAACTCCACCACCTGGCCGCATTCGGTGCATATCAAGTGGTGATGGTGTTCGGCATCTCCGGGCTTCCGCTCATATCTGTCGGCGCCGTCGTTGAAATTGATCTTGCTCAGGATGCCCACATCTGCCAGTAGTTCGAGGGTACGGTATACTGTAACGAGGTTGATGTCAGGCTCGTATCTGGCCACTGATTCGTGCACTTCCTGCGCTGTCAGATGCTGCGGGCCGCAGTCGAACACAAGAAGAATCACCTTTCGCTGCCTGGTTAGCTTGCGCCCTGAGCTTCTTAGCATACAAACAGCATCTTCGTACCAGCTGCCGGCGCGCGTGTCCGCAGTCTTGTCTACGTTGGACACAGCGTGGAAGGACAGGGATACTTCAGCCTTGCCCGTATCTAGCGAGTCTTGCGATGTAGCCATCGGATCACATCCTGAAAGGGATCTAAATGCAAATCACTTGCAACTACCTTCTTGATTATAGACCCGGTTTGCCGGCAAGCGCAAGTCTGGATGAATCCGCTGCCGTCTCTCTGACTGCCTTGTCGCAAAACTTGCAGAGGTGTGCCTGGCAGAAGGAATTGATGTGCTTGCGGAGAAAGCGTATGCGGTAACATACTGGCCTTTGTGTTTCGGTCCCATGATGCAGGAGGTGCCTATGTGGTGAATGATAATGTCATGCAGAAAGTAGTGGAGTGTGTTCCGAACTTCTCAGAAGGCAGGCGGCCTGAGGTTGTTGAGAAAATCGTCGAGGCTATCAAAGAAGCTGCGGGCATCTGCGTGCTCGACTATTCATCCGATGCGAGCCATAATAGGACAGTTGTGACATTCGTGGGATCGCCTGAAGCTTGCGAGGAGGCGGCTTTTAGGGCAATCGCCCGAGCACGTGACTTGATAGACATGGAGAAGCACGAGGGGGAGCACCCTCGGCTCGGCGCGACCGATGTCGTTCCGTTCATACCGATCTCCGGTGCGACTATGGAAGAGTGTGTCGAGATAGCGCGCAATGTCGGAAAGCGTGTGGGCGAGGAGCTTGAAATACCGGTCTACCTGTATGAGGAGGCAGCCACGCGGCCCGAGCGGCGGAATTTGGCCGACGTGAGGCGCGGAGAATACGAGGGGCTCAAGGGGAGCATAGGAACGCCTGAACGCGCTCCGGATTTCGGACCCGCCCGGGTGCATCCGACTGCCGGAGCTACCATAATAGGCGCCAGGATGCCGCTGATAGCTTTCAACGTCAACCTGGGCACGAGTGACATAAAGATAGCGAGGAAGATTGCCCGTGCCGTCCGCGCATCCAGCGGCGGGCTTGCCTATGTGAAAGCCCTCGGCGTCATGCTCGAGGAGAAGCAGATGGCGCAAGTCTCCATGAACCTGGTGAACTACGTGAAGACTCCTATTCCTCGCGTGCTTGAGATGGTGAGGCGGGAAGCGGCCAGATACGGCGTACCGGTGATCGAGAGCGAGCTCATAGGCTTGATGCCCATGGACGCTGTTCTGGATACCGCCGCCTACTATCTGCAGCTGCCCAAACTGGACAGAAACCAGATCATCGAGGCGCGCATCTGGGAGTAAACGGACGACTGTTGCTGATTCTTCAGCCACCCGATTGCGTGAAGCAGAAGATGCTCAGATTGCATACTAATAGTTGGAAGTAGGAGGGCTCCTTACCATGGGTGAAATGAGGGCGGTTGTTCGCCCTGGAATTGAACCATCAGACCTGCTGATCATACACGCAGCTGAGCTTGGAACGTGCAGGGCGCCTGCTGCTGGCGGCATGCCCGAAAAAGGGGGGCCGGGGGAGCCGGGACCCCGGCTGGGTACGGATCTTGGCTGTGCAGGGATTATTGAAGACGGCGCGATCGCTGTTAGAGACGGAGTCATTGTTGACATCGGCCCTACTGAAGAAGTGCTGTCGCGGGAAGCAAGATGGCACGCTGAAGGCCTGCTCGGGTCGGCCTCTTCGGTAACGGAAGTCTTCGACGCCACCGGAAAGACAGTGGTTCCCGGATTCGTTGATGCCCATACGCATCTTGTGTATGCCGGAAGCCGCCACAACGAGCACGTAATGCGCCTACGGGGGGCAAAATACCTGGATATCCTGGAGGCGGGCGGCGGGATTCTTGCGACGCTTAAAGCGACCAGGAATGCTTCCTTTGACGAATTGCTCGAGCTTGCCCTGGGGCGGCTTGACGTTATGTTGCTCCACGGGACCACGACTTTGGAGGCGAAAAGCGGATACGGCCTTGATCTCGATACCGAGCTTAAGCAGCTCAGGGTTGCCCGCGCTGCCTGCGACGAGCACCCAATGGAGATAGTCAACACATTCATGGGGGCCCATGCCGTTCCCCCTGAGTTCAAAGGTGATCCTGAAGGCTACATAGACTTCATGATTGCAGAAGTTTTGCCGAAAGTGGCAAAGGAAGAGCTAGCAGAGTTCTGCGATGTGTTCTGCGAAGAAGGGGTCTTCTCAGTGGAGCAGTCGAGGCGGACACTCGTGGCAGGCATGGAGCATGGACTGCGTCCAAAACTGCATGCTGATGAGATATATCCAATAGGCGGAGCGGAGCTTGCAGGGGAGCTTGGAGCGATATCGGCGGACCATCTTGCGGCTGCATCCCGCACCGGGATGGAGAGCATGGCTCGGGCGGGGGTGGCAGCAGTCCTTTTGCCAGGTACGATGTTCACTCTGATGTCTGAGAAGTATGCTGATGCCAGGGAGATGATAAATCTGGGAGTGCCTGTGGCGCTCGCGACCGACTACAACCCTGGCACCTCGCCTGTGATGTCGATGCAGTTTGTGATTACCCTTGCCTGTCTCAAGATGGGCATGACTCCTCAAGAGGCCCTCTGCGCTGCTACGGTCAATGCAGCCTACGCCGTGGGAAGGGG
>DMOT01000174.1 GCA_003456765.1 Bacillota bacterium | reverse complement strand
CTATGATGACAGCAGTCCTTTTCATGGAGTATATGAGCGTTCGGTCTAGAACAAGAGCAGGCACTGTATTGAACACGATGTCTATCTGAGGAAGGCATGAGGACAGGTCGCCGAAGCCGAGAGGCGAAAGACCCATCTCAAAGGCGCGAGCCCGATCTTTTCCCTTTCGCGCTGCGACCCATACGTGGGCCCCGATGCCCTGAAGCATGCGGGCGAGGGTAGTCCCGGTTCGCCCCAGCCCAAGGAGGAGGCAATTGCTGTTGTGTATGGTAAATGGCGTGGCCTGCATGGCCATGAGTATGGCGCCCTCCGCCGACGGAATGGAATTGAGGATCGCAAGCTCGTCGTTGGCTGTCGTTTCTACGATGCGAATTCCGAGAGACTCACACTCGGCAGCCAGAAAACGCGGCACGGTTCCTGAAAACAGGATTGCGTTTGGACTCAAAACAGAGAACAGTTCCCGTGTTATGCAGACAGGCCTGGATGTAACCTTCACGTTGCCTTTGGAGTCGGTTCCTGAAAGCGGAAGCACCACGGCGTTCGCTCCGCGACATGCCTCCTCAGCGCTTTCTGCCACGATCGCTTCCGGACGTAACCCGTCCCCTGGCACGCCGTAGCAGCTGACTTTCGCCCCTGAGTCTATGAGGGTGCATACCAGTTTGAGTTTGCGGCGATCTCCTCCTAGCAGGCAGATATGGCACCCGCTCAAGTTGGCCACGTAATCCACCTCCCCGACAGACTTCCTCTACGTAAATGTATGTCATAAGTCCCAGTGACGTTACTGGCATCTAGCGCTTTGTCGTTCTCCGTGCGGAGCCTGGTACCTTCTGCACAGCGAATGCCACTGGCTAAGAAAAGGGCCTGCCATCTTTGGGCAGGCCGGATCGAATGACTTGCTGAGCGGTGAATCCCCGGGCAATACTGAACCTCGGCCCTGCTTCAAGGGGCCCGGGCCTCAGGGCTGCTTGTTCATCTCGGCCATTACTTCTTTTCTGGCCGCCTCCAACATCTTCTCGGCTTCGGCCCTTGTAGCTCCTTCGGCATAGAGCAGGAAGGAGGGGTGCACAGGATCGGGCATTACCATGTACCATGCATCTCCCATGGACTTCCTGTAGCCATCGTATGTTTCCACAGTTGGATCATCAAGCTTGCTGAGAAGCTCTCTCATCGCTTGCCCTTTCAGCTCCCAGGGGCATGGCACAGTATCAGAGAGAAGATGGTGTTCAGGGACGAGTTGCACAAGTTGGGAGAGTGGAGCTGCATCTTTGGCCACGAGCTCTATGAACTTCGCGGCGCCGAAGATCGCATCAAACCCATTGTTCAGATGGGGGAAGATGAATCCTCCGGCCAGGTCTGACGCAATGGCCGAGTTGCTCGTGCGCGCCAGGTCGGCAAGGCTTCTTACGTTGGCCCTGGCCCGGTAGACTGTGGCGCCGTTGGCGGTAAGAGCCTGGGCAAATACTGAAGGCATGTAGCTGGGCATAGAAACGTTCCGCGAATTCTTCGAGCGCACTGTCAGGAGGGAGAATAGGTAGGCGAGCTCCATGTCGGTGAGGACACGTCCCCCGTCAGCAGTGACCCACATCCTCGTACCCTGAGGATCTATGACGATTCCCATGTCAGCGTCGATCGTCTTGACTATGAGGGCTAGCTCATCCAGGGACTGCGCGAATTGCTCTGACGATTTGGGCATCTTGGTCTCCTGCTCTATGGCATTGAGCGACATGACTTCCACGCCCATCTGCACAAACATTGAAGGGAGGATGCTTCCTCCGAAGCCATAGCTGCAGTCTACTACCAGTTTCATGCGGTTTGCCTTTGTGGCCTCCGTGTCGATGCTCAAGAGACAGTCTTCAGTGTAGATGTCTATTGCTCTGGGATAGTACCTTATGCCGCCGACTTCACGGGCGCTAGTGCGGCGCGGATCTTCACGTGCCAGCAAGGTTTCGAGTCTGCGCTCTGATTCTCGCGATAGCGCAAGTCCCTCGGAGTCGAAGACGTTGATGTCAACAAACTCGTAGTTTCTGTCTGAGGTTTGCGTATGTATTGCGTAAGTGAAATCGCCACGCCTGGCCATGTGGGAGAGGATGGGGACTGGAACGCCCTGCAGGTCGCAGACGGAAACGCCTGAGCTGGACAGTCCGGCAGCGAGGGCGCGCTTCATCATCCTGGCTGTGCGGCTTGGATCCCGGCTGACTATTACGCTTGCACCCTTCTTCATCGTACCCCCGATTGCATTTCCCAGCCTCAGCGCGAATTCCGGCGTGAATTCGAAATTCACGAGCCCCGATACTCTGCCCGAATGGAACAGCTCGCGCCTGAGGCGCTGCTCCCATACTACACTCGATGAAAGCACCACGCTCTCATCGATGGTCTTGCCAGGCCATACCCGGATACCGGGCTTCACTGTAACGCTGCTGTTTAAGATGGAGTCATCGGAAACCACTGCGCCTTCCGCTACGCGCACACTATCTTTGAGCACCACGTTCTTGCAGATAATGGAGCCTGATACGACCGAGTTTTCACCTAGATAGGAGTTGCTGAAGACGGTCGATCTGACAACGAAAGAGTTGGGGGCCACTATAACGTTGTCGCCGATGACGCAGAATTCGCGCAGCCTTACTCCTGGAGCTATCTCACAGTTTTCGCCCAATACCATGGGCCCCTTAAGGTCGGCCCTCGAACTTATCTTTGCGGACCGGCCCACCCAGATGTTCGGCGTGATCTGCTCTCCCGGAATATTCAGCTTGACCTTGCCTGACAAGGCGTCCACCTGAGCCTTAAGGTACATGTCTATATTGCCGACATCGCACCAGTAGCCGTCTGCCACATATCCGAACAGGGGTTGGCCTTCCCCAAGCAGGAGCGGGAACAGGTCACGGGAGAAGTCAAAATCGACTCCGGGAGGGATGAAATCGAACACGGCGGGTTCAAGGATGTAAATCCCTGTGTTTATGGTATCGGAGAAGACCTCAGCCCATCCTGGTTTCTCGAGAAAACGCTGTATGCGTCCATCCCTGTCAGTGATGACTACGCCATACTCGAGGGGGTTATCAATACGTGTGAGAAGAATCGTCGCAATGGCGCCGCGCCTCTTGTGAAACTCCAATGCCTGGGTAAGATCGAAATCTGTGAGCAGATCGCCTGAGATTACGCAGAAGGTCTCGTCGAAGTGTTCTTCTAGGTTCTTGACTCCGCCTGCAGTACCCGGGAGCTTCTCTTCGACCTTGAACTTGAGCGACAGGCCCAGGGCTGAGCCATCACCAAAATACGATTCTATCTGGTCAGCAAGGTAGTAGAGGTTGGAGTAGACGTCGCGCACTCCGTGGGACTTGAGCAGCAAGAGTATGTGCTCCATAATGGGTCGATTCGCTATAGGGATCATAGGTTTAGGACGCGTTGCTGTGATCGGTCTCAGACGGGTCCCTTCTCCAGCTCCGAGAAGCATTGCCTCCATAATCCCACCCCCGCGTTTACATATTTATGTCCCTGCTTTGGTTTTTAGCTGGCAATCTCATTGCTGAATAATGGGTTTCTACGAGCGGCGGCGGAAGTCCTTTTGAAAAGTGGCCTGAAACTGAGGCGATGGACTCCAATTTGATCAGTCTATCAGTTGCTGGTCCTCAAGGGCCTAAATGGATTGCACGGGGTCGCAGGATAGAAGGGATAGTGAACGCCCTCGTAGAAAAACAAACAGTTAGACAGTGAAAAGTCGTGGCATGAGAGGGGACACCGACATGCAGGATGTGCAGAACCTTCCGGATTTGAGAGGTATCGACATACAGAAAGTTGGCGTCAAGGATGTTCATCTGCCTCTGCAGATAGCTGCAAAAGAGGGCGGTTGGCAGTCTGTTCTGGGAATCGTTTCGCTTTCTGTGGCGCTTCCGATGCAGTTTAAGGGGGCACACATGAGCAGGTTCATGGAAGTCCTTTTGCCATGGAGCAGAAAACCCATATCCAATGTTGAGATACTTGCGATTCTCAGGGAGACGTGTGACGCTCTGGCGGCGCAGCGCGCTGACATATCCATAAGGTTCAAGTACTTTGTCTCCAAGACCGCGCCTGTCAGTGGCAAGGAGAGTGTTCTCGACTATAACTGCGAGTTCACCGGGGCTCTGGACGGCAAGCGTCATTCGTTTAGTATGGGAGTCGAGGTTCCAGTCACATCATGTTGCCCGTGCAGCAAAGAGATCTCCGACTACGGTGCCCACAACCAGCGCACAATGATTCGGGCCAAGGTGAAATTCAGCTCAGCTGGATTCCTATGGCTTGAGGAACTGATCCAGCTGTTGGAGGCGGAGGGCAGCTGTGAGATCTATCCCCTCCTGAAGCGCAGAGATGAGAAATACGTGACCGAGGCGGCCTATGGTAACCCCAAGTTTGTCGAGGACATACTCCGGGATGTCGTCATAGCTCTCAGAAACGAGCCTCGCGTGAGATGGTTTGAGGTGGAATGCGAAAGCATGGAATCCATCCACAACCACTCGGCATTTGCGTGCCATGTTGAAGACAAGAGGATGGTGTAGGTGTCGGTTCTTGAGATTGACTCCCTGAAAAAATCATTTGGCTCAGTTCCCATATTCGACGGGGTGTCGCTGTCGGTAGCAGAAAACGACCGCATTGGCCTTGTAGGCCGAAACGGCAGCGGGAAGAGCACGCTCCTTCGAATCATCGCCGGCCTTGATGACTACGACTCGGGCCGAGTGGCGCTTGCTTCCGGCTGTGAGGCGAGGTATCTCGCTCAAGGGAAGGAGTATACCTCAGGCAACAGCCTTTACGATGAGATGAAGAGGGCTTTTGCGAAGACATTCCAGGTAGGCAAGGAAATGCGCGATCTGGAGAGGAAGATGTCCGATCCCGAGGTGATAGCATCAGAGCGCAAGCTCGATATGGTGATGCGCCGGTACTCTCGGCTTTCCACAGACTATGAGCTTTTGGGAGGCTATGACTACGATGTGCGCATCAAGTCCACCCTTTTCGGACTGGGGTTTGCCGAGGACGATCTTGACAGAGTTATCGATACTCTAAGCGGAGGCCAGAAGGTTCGCGTGGCTCTTGCGCGAATGCTGGTTGCTGCGCCGAACTTGCTGCTCTTGGATGAACCGACGAATCATCTGGACGTGTATGCGTGCGAATGGCTTGAAGATTATCTCAAGGCTTTCAAGGGGGCTTTCATAGTCGTCTCCCACGACCGATACTTTCTCGACGCGACGGTGGATCGCATATGGGACATAGACGATCTCAAGGTTGTGTCGTATCCAGGCAACTACACTTTTTTCACGGCAGAGAAGCAGCTTGCAAAGGAGCGACAGGCCGAGGAGTATCAGCGGCAGCAGGAGAAGATACAGAAGCTTGAGGCGTATATAAGGCGCTACAAGGCGGGAAATCGCAGCACAATGGCAAAAAGTCGGGAGAAGATGCTGGCGCGGATCGAGCGCGTCCAGAAACCCCGGGAAGGCCCTTCAATGAAGCTGTCGTTTGGAAAGGCGGCGCGCTCCGGGCGCCTGGCGCTATCGGTCAGCGGGATATCCAAAAGCTACGGCGAGCAGACTCTCTTCGGGGAAATGGACTTTGTCGTGGAACGCGGGGAGAGGCTGGGCATCGTTGGGCCTAACGGTTCCGGCAAGACGACGTTTCTAAGGATAGTCGCTAATGATATCCCTCCCGATTCGGGCAGTGTGGACTTTGGCGAGAATGTGACTTGCGGTATATTCTGGCAAGACCTCGCAGGCCTCGATGATGAGCTGACTGTATTGGACGAACTGTACCACGCTCGCGATTGGACCCTGGGCGAGGCCAGAAGCTTCGCGGCGCGCTTTCTCTTTCGGGGCGAAGATGTGTTTAAGCCTGTTAAGGCGCTTTCAGGGGGTGAGCGCAATCGTCTGATACTTGCGAAACTGATCTTGAAAGGCCCCAACCTGTTGTTGCTCGACGAACCCACGAACCACCTTGACATTGAGGCCCGCCATGCATTGGAGCAGGCGATTGATGAGTTTGAAGGCACTGTGATATGTGCGAGCCATGATAGATACTTTCTTGACCAGATTGCTACATCTACTCTGGAAATCGCGGATGGCCAATGGAAGCTGTATGACGGCAACTACAGCTACTACCGGGAGCAACTTGCCAAAGAGAGAGCTGAAGCTTCCCGCGCGGCTGCTGAGGATGCTGAGAAGGAGCTTAAGGCCAGGCTGAAAGCTTCCGGGGTGTCGCTTGCGCGCATCAAGCCTGTGGGCAGAGGCAGGCCTGGACGGGCAGGCGCTTCTGACGGCACCGGGGCCGGTCAGGCTCGCGTTGTGGCTGAAGCTATTGAGGCTGAGATTGAGGCGAAAGAGATGCGCCTTGGCAAAGTCGAAGAAGAACTCGCCTCTGAGGAATTATACTCCGATGGTGAACGGGCGAGGGATGTTGTGTTGATCCATCGCCAGCTTATGGATGAGATTGAAGCTCTGTATGAAGCATGGGAAAGAGCATTGAAGGAAGTTGAAGTGACTGGGGGATGTGAGGATTGACACTTAGGGTTGGGGCCTACACCGAGGCGTGTAACGAGGCAATGAAGAAGGCTCGGGAGCTCGGAGTATATGCCATCGTGCGAATCCAGGACAAGACCGAGCGCGCAGTGGGCGTGGTCAATGGGCAGACTGACGTCTTGAGCGTTGAGGAGATCTCCGGTGTGGGTGTGCAGGTTTTTACCTTTGAAGGCTATTCGGGGTTTGCCTCATCTGACGTGATAACATCGGAGTTCCTCGTGGAGCTAGTGGAGTCTGCGACGAATCTGGCTCGCACATCTGGCAAGTACGGGGCTGAGCCGTCCAGGGAGATAAACCAGGCGAGGCCATTGATACGCGACATTGATGCCCATGTGCCCATGGGGCTCGACAGCATTTCACACAATGAGGAAGAACGCCTTGTCTCTGAAATATGCAGGGCCGCGATGGAGATAGACCAGAGGCTCGCTGTTCGTTCCTTCTATCGCATTGCCAATGAACAGTGGAGGATAGTGAGGAGTGATGGCACCGACACGATGTTCTCCATACCGCGGTCGGCTGCGATGAGCATGATGACCGCCAGAGGCAATGGAAGGGCGGCAAGTGCAAACGCATCCCTGTCGGGGGCGGATGCAGGAATCATAGCATCTGTAGAGGGGCGCACCCGACTTGAGAAGCGGACGCGCAAGGCGGCGCTGACC
>DMOT01000332.1 GCA_003456765.1 Bacillota bacterium | reverse complement strand
TTCCTTGAGGATAGCGGCGAGCTTTGCATTGCCGATAGTGTGCTGCAGCAAGCGGAACAAGAGCGCAAGCTGGGGTTTGTGCACCCTCGCTCAACGGAAGCGGAGGCCACGTTGCTCCTGGAACAGGCGAGGCAGGATCGCGGGCTCGAGGCGGTAAGACGCGTCTTCTCCTTGCTTAGGGCTGGGCAGGCCGGGCGGGACGGCGTTGTGACCATGGATGACCTCAGGGCAGCTGTTACGTTGGCTGTGGAGGAGGTGGGCCATTCGTGATGAGGTTGAGCAGAATCTGCGCTGAGGTTCGATACGGCGCCAGACTCATGCCCTCATGGATCCATCTGGTGGGCCTTGTTGCTCTGGCAATTGCGTTGGCTGAGGCGACTCCAGGCTGGCCTATAGACTTGCTCGGAGGCGATGATAGGGCACGAGTAGTGCGGATGTGTATGAGAATGGCAGAGGTGTATCTGCCCATGTTGGCGCCGGTCTTTGCAGCTACTGCGCTGGCCCCGGAGCAGATGCATGGATGCGGGGAGCTTGCGGCAACCTGGCCTGGATCGTTACGCAGGACGGTCTTTGGACGACTCATCGTAATCATTGCCGCCCTGTCGGTGCCGACTGTGGCCACTATTGCATGGGCGGTTAGAGTGACGGGCGGGAGGCTGACCGGATGGGAGCTGGTGAAGGCTGTAGTGCCCACTATGTTGGCCCTGATCGGGGCCACATTATTGGGAGCTGTGGTTGGCGGTGTGTTGGGAGGGTTTGGACTGGGGTTTGGCTGGTGGGCGCTTGATCGGCTGACCGGAGGGTCAGTAACCCGGCATTTCTATCTCTTCGGCACTTCGTGGCCTGGCCAGCTGCCGACAACAGCGCCTGTGTGGTTTGGGCCTGGCTCGCAGAAGCTGCTCTTGCTGACCATGGGCAGCCTGCTGTTGTGCCTTGCTTGGGTAGCCGCGGCAAGGCCGGGCGCCTGGCAAGAAAGAAATGGGCAATGAGGCCTGCTCTCTTGCTAACTTGTTGTTACTGGGAAACCCAATGCGAGCATGAGCTGGGTATATGAACGCGAAGAAAAGCACCCCCGGGTATGCTGTGTGCATCAGCCCGGGGGTTTCATCCCATCAACATGTCATATTCGGTAGTATCTTCGTGCACCAATCGTCATTACTGCAAGCACGACTGTTACTATCACGGTACATGCAATCACAATTGCAAGAACTGCCTTTGTGGCGACAAGCAGGGCGGATGCTCCAATCAGCACGCATCCCATTGTGTTGTAGCATACTCGCATCCATCTTGCGAACTTTGCGGCATCGAGCATCTTCTCTTCGGTGTATCCATTAATCAGGTCGAACCTGTGTTTTCGGCCTATGAGATACCCGAAGAGGAGCGACGCTGCGCCTGTAATCGCAAGTATTGCTACGGTGAGAACGATTGGCGTCGTCATTTCTTCCCCAGCTGACGCCCTTTGTCGAATGCAGCAGTGTTGATCTTAAGATGCCGCTCTGGAATGACTTGAGTCAGAGCCTTTTTCCAAGCGTCCTCAGCAAAGGGCAGAACGGTGGAGAAGGCTCCAAGCAGCGCAACGTTCTCAACGCGGATGTTCCCCAGGTTGTCAGCGATGGAGTATGCGTCGGCCCAACGCACATCGATTCCGCGCCTTTCGAGGCGTTCAGGGATGTCATCTGGATACTCTTCCCTGGCTATCAAGATCGGAAGCGACGAAATCTCTCTCTCGTTCGCTACGATCGTTCCTCCCGGCTTGAGGTAGTGTGCAACCCTTGCCGCTTCCATGGTCTCAAAAACGAGCATGAAATCGGCCTGCCCCGGAGCGATGGTCGGTGCATCCACGTCTTTGCCATAGCGCACATGGGTGGTGACGCTTCCGCCACGCTGAGCCATGCCGTGGACTTCCGACATCTTGACGTCGTGGCCTTCATTGAGAAGCAGTTGCGCCAGTACTCTGCTTGCGAGTATCGTGCCTTGTCCGCCTACTCCTGCCAGCATGATGCTAGTCGTACGGGCCATCAGTTCTCACCGCCCTTTTCTATCTGCTTAATTGTGCCGAATCTGCAGACTTGGGCGCAAATGCCACACCCTACGCAGACGGCAGCATCGATGCGCGCCTTGCCATCCTCCACATAAAGAGCCGGGCAGGCTACCTTAAGGCAAACCTTGCATTTTCGACATGCATCTTGGTCGACGTAGTAAGGCGGTTTCCTGACTGCCGCACGCTTCAAGAGGGCGCAGGGCGCCCGGGATACAATGACGGACGGGTGAGGGTCTGCAAGCGAGTCCTCAAGCGTCTTCTTTACCTGAGCGAGATCGTATGGGTCGACAGTGGCAACCCGCTTGATTCCAAACGCCTTGGCGATCTCCTCTGGTTTAGCTTCTGGCGCGGTCTGGCCTGAAAGGGCATACCCCGAGCCGGGATTCTCCTGATGCCCGGTCATTGCCGTAATGCGGTTGTCGAGGATGACGGTTACGAGGCCCACGCCGTTGTAGACGGCATCGAGAAGTCCGGTCATGCCAGAGTGGTAGAAGGTAGAATCCCCTATTACGGCAACCGCTCTTCTCGGGTTCTCCGGGTCCATGATGCCAAAGGCCTTCTGGAATCCGATACCCGCCGAGATGCTGGCACCCATGCATATGCAGGTATCCGATGCTGCGAACGGCGGCAGCGACCCAAGGGTGTAACACCCGATGTCCCCGGTAATCACCACCGGGAGCTTTCCAAGCTCATAGAAGACGCCACGGTGAGGGCATCCGGCGCAGAACATGGGAGGCCTGCCGGTCACTTTTTCCGGGACCGGAGTCTCATCATCGGCTTTTCCGAAAGCCCGAGCCACTATGGACGAATCGAGTTCGCCGACTCGGGGAAGCAGCGATTTGCCTTCCACTTCGATCCCAATTGCGCGAACAGCGTCCTCGATGAATGGATCCAGTTCCTCGATGACTACCAGGCGATCAACTTCTGCTGCAAAGTCGCGTACCAGTTGTTTCGGGAACGGGTAGCTCATGCCCAGCTTAAGATATGAAGCTTCCTCACCGAAGACCTCATGGGCGTAATGGTAAGCCACTCCGCTGCAGATAATGCCCAGCTTCCGGGAGCCCCACTCTACTCGATTCAGCTGCGTTGAGCACGCGTAATCCTCCAGCTTGGCCAGGCGGTCTTCGAGGGCGATGTGGCAGGCCCTGGCTTGAGCAGGCATTAGAACGAATCTCGACACATCCCGGACGTACTCACGCGGCTCGACTTCCACCCGTTCGCCAACGGCTACGGTGGACTTCCCATGGGCCAATCTTGTGGTGATCCTGAAGAGCACTGGAGTTCGGTAAGCCTCGCTCAACTCGAATGCGATCTTGATGTAGTCGAGCGCTTCCTGACTGTTGGAAGGCTCGATTAGTGGCAGCTTGGCTGCTTTTGCGTAGTTCCTGTTGTCCTGTTCATTCTGTGAGCTGTGGCAACCTGGATCGTCGGCGGTGATAATGACAAGCCCTGCGTTGACTCCCATGTAGGCGGAGGAAAACAGGGGATCGGCCGCAACATTCAACCCAACATGTTTCATCGCGCAAAGGGTTCTCAGGCCTGCGATGGAGCCGCCCAGCGCGGTCTCAAGGGCAGTCTTTTCATTCACCGACCACTGGGAGTGGATTTCGTCATATCCGGCGATATTCTCCAGGATTTCAGTGCTAGGGGTTCCGGGGTAGGCAGTGGCGAATCTGACGCCGGCCTCCCAGGCTCCCCGGGCTATCGCTTCGTTTCCAGTCATCAGACTTTTCAAGCGTATCCCTCCCGTATTATCGTGGACCATACGAGTTTTCCACACGGGTTGCTTGAATTCCTCCATGATATGGCTTCATGGGCGGCCTGGCGGGTCGGAGGTCGCCGACAAGGCAGGCCAGCATTGGTCGGCGACGATTGGAGCCGGTGCCGGGCCCGGGCATGAGGCAGGCGAACTACCTATCCATGCCCAGGCCAGGTTGAGGCAGATTGAGCTATGCGAAATCAGCGATGTGAACCGTGAAATACAGATTCAGTCCTGGCTTTTCATGTCCACATCAAGGCCTATGGCGCCAAGGGGCTTTGACGACTTAGGCATCGTGTGGTGGACGGATACAATGTAGCCGTCTTCAATCTCGATAACGCGATAGCCCACCATGTCCATAGGCGCGGCCTGCGCTGTACGCGTGGTTACTATCTTCGCAAGTTCATTCTGTTCAAGCTGGTCAGAATGCCTGTGTCCTGCGAAGATATACCTTGCCCCGTGCTTCTGAATCACTCTGGCCAGCTCTTCGCGGCCGTCATCCATGAAGATCCATCGAACGTCGAAGGGGTTGTGGTGAAGCATGACTGCAATCCTCTTCCCTGCGGAGGATGCGAAATGCAGGTCGGAATCGAGCCACGCCAGCTGGTCTTCGCCTATCACTCCATTGTCTGACGGGTGGGCGGGATGGTCATAGGTGTTGACGAATGCGAAGTGCCAGCTGCCCCAGTCGAATGAATGGTAAAGCGGGCCGAAATGCCGCTGCCAGTAATCAAAGCCGTCTACTCCTCCAACCCTCTGGCCGTCATGGTTTCCCATTACCGCAAATACCGGAAATCTGGCATATTGGTCGAGAATGTTCCACATGTCATCGAAGTCGCGGTGGTAGGTGTCGGCATTGCTTTCCACGAGGTCTCCAAGAAGGACAACGAAGTCCGGCTTGATAACGTTCAACTCCGCGATCGCCTGCAAAAGCAGCGTGTTTCGCGGAGCATCGGGATCGCTGCCCGACGACTTCGGGTTGTTTAGATGGATGTCGGAGACGATCGCGATGACGGAGTCGTCGGGGTCGACATTCGTTACGCTTACTGCGTTGGGCTGCCTGTCAAGGAATAGCGGCGTCGACCCGGCCCATGCGGATACTACGAGGTCATACAGGTTGACCGGGGTCTCGCCGGGGATAGTCGTTTCTATGCAGAACCGGTTGTCAGGCCGGGCCGTGACTTTGGGCTCATTCAAGGAGATAGCTGAAGATTTCGACAAACCGCACTTCGGGACTAGCTCTACTCTGAACTCCAAGCCGCCGGCTGCCGTCAGCATGTCTTCATCCTGCACAGCCAGTTCTATGACAAGCATACCGCCTGGCCTTACGAAGGCGGGCAGAGCAAGCTGGGGAGAGATGATCCCGTCCCCACCCTGTTTGGAATTTGCTTCCGGCTGCCGAGGGGCTGCCGGGGGCGGGGTA
>DMOT01000099.1 GCA_003456765.1 Bacillota bacterium | reverse complement strand
GCGTAGCCCCGCCTCTGAAGCTCTGCCTCCAAGAGGTGGCGAACGTAATTGTGGTAGTAGGTCCCCAAAAGCTGCACAATGACCCATCGGCGCGTGCGATCGTCATCCGTGGCCTCAAGTATGTGTTGGGCCAGAAGCAACTCGTTCAGGGTAGAGGGCGCTTCTATAAGCACCAGAGAAGGCCTTGCGTTGACGAATCTCTGATTTCTAGCGGCAAAGACTGATTGCACAGCATGGCCCAGTTCATGAGCTATAGTAAAGACCGAGCGCATGCTGTCGCCCCATGTCGCGAGGATGTACGGATGAACATCGTAGACAGACGCACAGAACGCCCCGGTCGCCTTGCCCACGTTGTCCACGCGGTCAATCCATCTGTCCTCCACAGCAACCCTGATAATATCAGCATACTCAGGACCCATCACAGCAGCTGAATCCATGATAAGTTGTGCGCCCTTCTCATAGCTAATTTCAGGCGAATAATCAGGATCGAGAGGGGCTTCAATATCGCAGTACATGATTCTATCGAGCCCAAGGGCGCGCTTCCGGAGGTCGACATACCGTCTCATGTGGGGGGCGAGTTCTGCCTGAATAACATCGAGCAGATTAGTATAAACCTCCGGCGTCACTTCCTGCTGATGCAAGAACATGTGGGTAGCCGACTCAAAACCCCTTATTCTCGCCATCGCCACATTCTTCTTAATCTCAGTCGCAAACGTTCCGGCCAGCGCGTTTTGGTACCTCGCCAGCCCGCACGAGAAGGAAGCATACGCGCTCCGTCTCAGGGCAACATCAGGCGAGATCTCCAGTATCTCCTCATACGTTGCAAAGGAGACTGGAACCTGCTTCCCTTCGCTGTCAGTTGCAGGCTCAAACGAGATGTCTGAAGCCTTCGTCCACTCATATACCATCTGCGGAGAATCAAGAACCTCGCTCAGCGCAGCGATGGCCGTCTCAGTTTCAGTTGACAACACGTAGGGCTTGTCAGCAAGAATCAGCTCCAGCTGCCTCAAAAACGGTTCAAGGCGGGGTTCCTCCGAGAAGTATCTCTCGATTGTTCCCTCTGGCAGGCTGAGCACCTCGGGCCGCATGAAGGCAATGCTCGCGCCTATCATGGCCTGCATGGCCATTGCTCTCCCCATCAGTTCCTGGCCGGCCGGGTTCGTCCCATCCTCCGCAAACCTCAAGTAGGCATATGTAAATAACTTTGCAAATCGCATCATTAAGGACTCTAGTGCTTCCGAACACTCCAGGAGAACCTGCGGGCCCTCTCCCAGCCGCCCCTGGAACTCCGAGACTTCCGGAATCATCTGCTCGATTGCCGCCCGCTCAGCTTCCCACTCCTCCACCGATGTGAAGAGATCATCCAGCCTCCATGTTTGATCCAGAGGCACGTCTGGGCGGGCCGATCTTGCGGTCATTCGCTTACCTCCATTCCAGGCCATGTCCATGCCACATGCTGCTAGAAGAGGCTCTCCACTTCATCAACAATGCGTCCAACATGGTCCACAACCCCTCTTATTGTGCCTGCATCCTCAAAGTCGACCCCGGCCATCCTCATAAGATCCATCGGCTTTTTGGTGCCTCCGGCTTTGAGGACTTCTATCCAGCCCAGCGCCACTTCATCACCTTCTGCCCCGCCAAGCGCCTGCGCAACAGCGGTTGAACAGGTAAGCCCGGCTGAGTAAGTATAGGGGTACAAACCCA
The DNA here is from genome assembly GCA_003456765.1 of Bacillota bacterium. Classification (GTDB taxonomy): domain Bacteria; phylum Bacillota; class DTU025; order DTU025; family DTU025; genus UBA10085. Next base: position 2,253 of record DMOT01000099.1, on the reverse strand, counting down.
TGTAGTAGTGGGGCTGGCGCATCCAAGTCAGGCGTGCGCCTTCGTCGACCTCGATCATGCCCTCCCAGTAACGCTCCAGGATCTTGCCCTGCTGGTCAGAGAGGACCGATGCCGTAATTGGTTGCCCTTCTTCGGCAAGTGCATATATCTGCCTGAGCAGTTCCGCCTCGAGCATGTGGCGGACGAAGTCATGATAATAGGTCGCCAGGAGTTGCATCAAAACATACCGGCGCATCCTCTCATCATCTGTCTTGCTCAGAATGCTTCTTGCCAGCAACATCTCGTTGAATGTAGAAGGAGCTTCAACGAAGACTCTTGAAACCCGGGTGTTTACAAGCCTCTGGTTGCGGGCAGTCAGGGCGCTGTGGACCGCATGCCCAAGCTCGTGCGCGAGGGTGAAAACAGAGCGCAAGTGCCCTCCCCATGTCGTCAGGATGTAGGGGTGAGTATCGTAGGCAGGCGCGCAGAATGCGCCGGTCGACTTGCCTACATTGTCAACCCGGTCAATCCACCTGTCCTCAAGGGCCTCCCGCACAATCTCCGTATATTCATCCCCCATTACCTGAACTGCTTCTATGATAAGCTTTGCCCCTTCTTCATAGGTAACCTCGGGGTCAAACTCCGGGTCAAGCGGCGCCTCGATATCGCAATAGAGAATCTTGTCGAGGCCCAACACGGACTTGCGGAGCTTCACATATCTCTGCATGTGCTGTGCACATTCGCCCTGGATGATGTCGAGCAAGTTCTCATATACTTCGCCGGGCACCTCCTGCCTGTGCAAGAACATCTCGGTAGCTGAATCGAATCCCCTAATTCTTGCCATTGCAACATTCTTCTTGATCTCTGTGCCGAACGTGCCGCCGAGCACATTCTGATATTGGCTCAGTCCATTAGCAAAGGAAGCATAAGCATTCCGCCTGAGCACCGTATCAGGGGACTTTTCGAGCATTACCTCGTATGTGGCGAACGAGACCGGAACTGTGCGGCCTTCACCATCCGAGACGGCCTCAAACTTCATATCAGAGCTCTTTGCCCGCTCATACAGCATCTGAGGCGCGTTCATGACCTCCCCCAGCATGGCTAGAGCCGCCTCAGTCTCAAAGGTAAGGACGTAGGGCTTGTCGGCAAGGACCAGTTCAAGACGGCGCTTGAACGGCTGAAGCCTGGGCTCTTCCTCCAGGTATCGCTCTACAGTTCCATCCGGCAAGCTCAGCACCTCAGGCTGGAGAAACGACAGCGCCGCGCCTATCTTCGCGTACATCGCCGCTACGCGGCCTGCCATAGCCTGGTTAGCGGGATTTGTGCCATCTTCAGCAAGACGGAGGTGGGCATAGAGCCCCACCGGAGCAGCCTTCCGCATCAAGTTCTCCGCAGCTTCAAAACACTCCACCATCTGCCGCGGCCCGTCCTTAAGCCTTCCCATGTATTGAGCGACAGCAGGTATGCCAGCATCCAATGCCTTAAGGGCAGCTGCCCATTGATCGTCCGACTCGAACAGGTCTTCCAGTCTCCATGTTTCCTCTTTCAGAACTTCAGAACGTAATGGTCTTCTGCTCAACTCTGGACCACCTCTAATTCTCACTTATAGTTCCATATACTGTACCTGTTACTATTCCGCAGACTCCAGGGACTTTCCTGCCCTTGACTGATGCAGTGTTTGGAATTCCGAAACCTGTGCTCGATGGCACGCCGAAGGAGGAACCGGATGTACGGCGAATTACTTGATGTTGAGGCCCAGAAGCTCTTTTCGGGAGGAGTCCAGTTAATGAGAACAAAGATGATCCCCAGGCGAAAACGACATGCATATTTCCTAGATTCCAGCGAAACCCGGCGGTCTGTCCCTGTGGCTGTCCACGCGACAATAGCTATCCTGGCGACAGTTGCAATCTGTGCGGGCATTGGCCGAATCTCAGCCTATGCGGCAGCTGAGCCTGAGCCCCTGGAATTGACCGTGGATCAAGCTCGCAGCTACGCCCTGGAACACAGCCACGACCATGCCATAGCAGTGCTCGAGCTCGAAGCATCGGAGATCCAGTTCAAAATGGCAGAAGCAGACGCCCTGATCAATCCGTCTGTGATCGCGTCCAAGCGCGCAACCAGTGCGAGAAGGGATGCAAGAAGAGCCCTCGTCGCAAAGAGGCAGTCCCTCATGCTCGATGTTGACAAGGCCTATTACGACCTCATCACAGCGCAGGAACGCGCCAGGATAATAAGTAGCTCAGAAGAACAAGCCCGGGAGAGCCTGCGCGTCGT
>DMOT01000197.1 GCA_003456765.1 Bacillota bacterium | reverse complement strand
AGGCAACTCTGTCACCAGCAGATCACCGGGAATATTCCTTAGAGTCACGGGCGCCTGCACGACCACTTCGATCTTGGAATCAGTCGATGCTGTTTGCTTATCTGTGATGGCGACAGCCCAGATTGCGATGGCCAGCACTACGGCCAGAATCTTCGAGGACACATCCCTGGCTGCCGGAGAAATAGGTTTCATCTCCCATTGCCCCTTAAATTCCAGATAACGGTATCCATGGCGTCTTGATCGAATAGGCTTTCCAGTCTGGCACGGAGTTCATCGCCTGTCAAGCCTCTCACGATCTGCCCGTCGTAAGCCAGTGATATCGTGCCGGTCTCCTCCGACACTACTATAGCCACAGCATCAGTGCGCTCGCTGAGACCCAGCGCCGCCCTGTGCCGAGTGCCCAGTTTACGCCCGGGCAAATGCCGTTCCGAGAGAGGCAGAATGCACGCTGCTGCTAGCACTCTGTTGCCTCGCAATATCGCAGCTCCATCATGGAGCGGCGTATTCGGAGAGAAGATATTGATTAAGAGCTCAGCTGAGACTAAGCTGTCAACCTTCACGCCTGATGACGCAATATCCTCAAGGCCGGTTTCCCTTTCCACAACAATGAGCGCGCCTATGTACTCCTTCGACATGACCTCCATTGCCCTTGTTGCCTCGCGCAAGACCTTCTTTTTCTCCTCGGGATCCAGGGACTTCATGGGATTGCCGAAGAACCTTCCGCGGCCCAATTGCTCAAGGGCCCTGCGAAATTCGGGCTGGAATACTATGGGTATGGCCACAATCGTCATCGTGGTGACCTGCCGCAGCAACCAGCGGACCGCATCCAGCTTGAGATATTGTGAAATCGCATTGGCCGCAAAAAGTATGGCCAATCCCTTTATCAGTGATACCGCCTGAGTATCCTTGAAGAAACCAATGACCTTGTACATGAGAAACGCCACGATCGCAATATCTGCGATTGTGGTCAGGGCCTGCACAAGAGTTATGCTCGAGAAATCCAGACCGAGCATGTTCACGAACAAACACTCCCGAGATGAATATCGAGATTATCCGCTATTACATTTCGTGCCTCATGTCCATACACCTTCCTGAACAAGACAAAACCTGCTGGAAACTATGCTTTTCTGTTCATGAAAGCACTAAACTCTCCAGCGCCTCCGCTACGCCGTCATCATCATTGGTGCCAACCACATAATCGGCCCTGGCCTTCACATCATCGCTGGCATTTGCCATGGCCACACCAATCCCTGCAGCATACAGCATGTCAATGTCGTTTCCAGAGTCGCCAATAGCCATCACATTATCCATGCTTATGCCCATGGAAGATGCAAGATGAGCCAAGGCGTGCCCCTTTGACACATCAGACCTGACTATCTCGATCATCCCAGGACTCGACAGCATAGTGCGCAAGCCGGAGTCGAGCACTGCATCTATGGATTCCTTGACATCCAGAATCCGCTCTTCATCGTCGATCACCAGGTACTTGAAGGCCTCACGTTTCACGAATTCCTCAATATCTGGGAGAACATTTACGGGGGCGCCGTACCTGGCGCTATATGCGGCTGTAGCAGGAGCAACCTTTGGCACCCATAGCTCGTCACCGAAATAGGCCTGAAAGACGATGCCCCACTCCCACATGAGCCTTACCACATGTTCGCCGACGCCAGCGGCAATAGGCAGGCTCAAAAGAGTGAGGCCACAATTGCTGTATCTTATTAGAGCGCCATTGTACGCGATTACAGGCATTTCATCGAGAAGGCCGCTCACTACGGGCTGTGACGTTCTGAACATTCGTCCAGTGGCCACGGCAAACGCAACTCCCTGTGAATGAGCATCCCTGATAGCCCGGATATTAGTCTCGGAGATGCTCTTATCAGACCTCAACAGGGTGCCATCGAGATCCATTGCAACCAGATCTATCAACTACTGACTGTCCCCTCGTATCAATCGGTTCAGGGCAGAGCTCACAATGCTGAGCAACAGCGAAGCAAGTACTGCCGCCCAAAACCCCGGAATATTGAATGCGCTTCCCATGAGCCAGGCCCCCAGGGATAGCATCAGCGCATTAATTACTAGCGTGAAAAGGCCCAGAGTCAAGACTTGCATGGGCAAGCTGAATATCATGAATATCGGCCTGATGAAGGTGTTCACAATGCCGAGCACAGCAGCGGCTATCAAAGCGGCACCCGCCCCATCAATCTGAATAAGTGTGCGTCCACGATATGGAACGTACGAGACTATGAGTAATGCGAGCGCATTTATCAGCCACTTGATGACCCATTTTGGAATGCCGCCTTGCCTGTTTTGATAATAAGCCATTTGCATCACGCCCTCGCTTCATCAAATGTCATCCTACGGAGACCCCCCCTTCAGGTAAGGGGAGGTTGACGTTAACCCGGAAGCACCTGCAAAGCTGCCGCTAACAGCTACATCGGCTCTTCAGGCACAATAATCCAGGCAATGATATATAGAAGGATCCCCGGCGCCCTAGTAAAGAACGTGAAGGCTACCCATAGAAGACGTATGAGTGTGGGATCAACATTTACATAGTTAGCCAGTCCACCACAGACTCCGCCTAACATTCGATCACGAACAGACCTGTACAGTCGCCTCTGCATTATGCCGATACCTCCATAGCCCGACGCCTTGCTCTATTCGAGAAATAGGCGCAGAATCCCTTCACTGCTCACCGCCGAGCCCAGCCTCGCTTAGCTCACTCCTGAAACTCCGGCATGCAAGGTTCACTCGACGCTTATGT
>DMOT01000283.1 GCA_003456765.1 Bacillota bacterium | reverse complement strand
TCCGGAACATTCAACTCAGCAAGCCGCACAGGGATGGGCGCAGTAATGGGATCGAAGCGCCTCAAAGCCATAGTAGCCCGGGGGACGAGACGTCTTGACATTGCAGATCCCGAACGATTCATGGACGCCTGCGTCCGCATGCGTCGGCAGCTGGCTGAGTCTGCGCCATACAAGAACATGATGGACACGCCCAAGATGTTGAAGCCCTCGGCAGATGATGGATACTTCAGCTATGGCAACAAGACGGGTCTTTCAGGGCCGAATGATGGTGTTGTGGACGGGTCGGCCGAGGTTTTAAGACAGCACCGTACAGGGAAAGCAGCATGTTTCGGATGCCCGCTGCGTTGCCAGGACATTATTGACCTGCCTGAAACGGGGCCGTTTGGTATACAATGCGACCCGCGCATAGAACTGAATTACATGGCAGAAGTTTCGGAACCCAGGTTCGGATGGCTTTCGTATGTCGTATGCCAGCAGATGGGGCTCGACACCACTTCGACAGGGAATGTGTTGGGGTTCGTGGTCGAGTCCATAGCGGCAGGCGACATGTCGCTGCCGGAGATCGCGGCAGACATCGGCCTTTCCCCGGGCGCTTCAAATGCCGAGATTTACCTGGGGCTTATCGAAGCCATAGCCAGGCGAAAAGGCATAGGAGATACACTGGCCGAGGGGGTTGCAAGAGCTGCGGATCGCCTTGGGCCTAAGTACAAGTCCCGCGCGATGCACCGCGACGGGCTCGAGCTGGCTTCGCCTGAGCCACGGGCGTACATGGGATTGGCGTTGGCCTTTGCGGCCTCTGAGAGAGGGGACTATCTTGCGGGATTTCCCATCTTTGAGATGTTGGGGCCCGAACTTGGCGGCACGATGGCGCGCGACATCTTCAGTGATGCGCATGTAGTGGAGCCTGTCACCGATAGGTGGACCTTCGAGCACAAGGAGCTTGTCCAATTCTACATGGAGAACATATCGACTGTCTCCGATATTCTGGGCATATGCCGCTGGATCTCGCCGACGAATGGAGCGCCGGTGCGTGAAGATGCCATGGCCGAATTGCTGACTTACGCAGTAGGCAAGGGATACTCAGGAGCTGACCTGATGGAATACGCTTGTCGGTGCCGCGATGCCGTTCACGAAGCTGATGTAGAGTGTGGGAAGGATCGCCCAAAGGCCAATCTGCCGAACAGGCTGTATGGTTCGATTGAGACGCCCCATAAGTCGCTGGCCGGGATAGATCCTGATGAATTGACCGGCGCGATTCGAAGGTACTGGGAACTTAGAAAATGGCAGTGAGTCGTAGCACTGTTGCTGAAAGGATTGCATGTGGGTGTCTGACAAGAAGCAGTTGGCAAAGAAATTTCTCATGTTGATGGTGGGGATCTTCCTCATAAGCCTGGGGGTATGCCTATATGTGCAGGCTGATGTCGGAGCCGAGCCTTTCACCGTGCTGGCTCAGGGAGTGGCTTGCTTTACCGGGCTTCAATTCGGTCGCGCGATGCAGTACTTGAATATTATCATAATCCTAGTAATACTCGTGGCGGACAGGCGTCGGATCGGGCTGGGCACTCTGCTCAGCGCAATCCTTGTGGGTCTCTTTGCCGATACTCTGATGAACTGGATTCCGCATGCTCCAAACACATTTATGGCGGCGTTGATGTTGATGGCAGCCGTAATCGTAATGGGAGTGGGGGTAGGAATCTTTATCACTGCCGACCTCGGTGAAGGGGCAGTAGAAGGCTTGATGATGCTCATTCATCGCAGAACAGGGCTTGAGGTTCGATGGGCGAGGATACTGATGGACTCAGGATGCGTTCTGGCAGGAGCGTTGCTCGGAGGGTCCATTGGAGTGGGAACGCTGGTAGGAGCGTTCTGTACCGGTCCTGTCATTCAAGAGACCCTGAGGGTCCTGGGCTACTTGTAGTGAACTGAACTTCATAACAGACAATCTAAAAGCGAACGATGCAGAATGATGCCCGTTCTCTCAATCTGGAGGGTGATTACATGGCAGACTACTCTTTTTACTTCAACACGAAATTTGTGTGTGGCCGGGGCTCCCTGGGCTACCTGGACGAGCTGGGCTCTAGCCGCACCGCCCTTGTTATTGACAGCAGGGCATTGGCAGCAGACAGACTCGAGAAGGTAAGGAAGCTCCTGACTGGTTCGGGCAGGGTTTGTCAGGTCGTGGCTGACGTGAATGCCGAGCCGTCCACTGATGCCGTAGACAAGGTGCTCAAAAATATACGCAAGTTCAAGCCTGATTGCATATTGGCCATAGGCGGTGGTTCGGTTCTCGACACAGCCAAGGCCCTTTGGGTATTCTACGAGCATCCTGATTACACATGGGAGCAGGCGTTCACCCCGTTCGGCGTGGACAAGCTGGGAAAAGCTGCACAGCTTGTTGCAGTGCCGACGACTAGCGGTACAGGTTCGGAGACGACCTGTGTTGCTGTTATCACAGATTCTGAGACGGGCCTGAAACGTCTTATCATGTCAGACGAGATAGTGCCGACGATGGCGATTCTCGATGCTGATATGGTGAGCTCTATGCCTGCGAAAGTGGCAGCATATTCAGGACTTGATGCGCTTGCCCATGCCATCGAGGGAGCGGCGTGCAGCGTTTCATGTGACCTTGCTGTATCGGTGGCCCTTGGAGCCGCCCTTGATATCCTGGAATACTTGCCTACTTCGGTAAAGGCCGATCCTGAGAGCGATGAGGGCAGGAAGGCGCGGGAGATTATGCACAGCGCAGCTTCCATGGCGGGGATGGCAATAAACAAGTCCTGCACGGGCCTGACACACTCAATAGATCAGATAGGGCCGATCTTCGGCCTGCCGCACGGACTTGTATGCGGTCTTCTGCTTCCACATACGATAGCTTATAGTTCGCCTCATCCAATATACGTGAGGATAGCGAGAAGAGCAGGGTACGCCGGAAGCGACAACGAGATGTGTGACAGCCTTGTCAAGCGGCTATGGGATCTCAACGCCGAGCTCGGCATTCCCAGAAACCTAAAGGACCTCGGAGTTGACAGGGAGGAGTTTGCATCCCACGTAGACCGCCTGGCCAAGATCGGAGTATCCACTGTAGCCAGCAAGTTCTCACCCGCTCCGCTGGATGAGGAGAAGGCAAAGGCCTTGCTGTGGCAGGCATATGAAGGATAGAACTCCGGGCGAATTTGAATGACCGAGGCTGCAAGGTAGTGGCCTGCGGAACTTGGCAATGATGTCCGCATTTGTGGATGTTGAGATGACGCACTCTGCTGGTTTCATGTAGCGGGGTGCGTCATTTTATGCCTGCGCTCGACGATGAAAAGCGCGCGATCTCCAATGCCCTATGATATTCTCTGGGATGTTCGGCCTTGAAGGACATGGTTAAGCCGTCTGATACTATGGGCATAGCCTTCTCCGGCGCTACCAGGCCTGTTCCTAGCAAGTGAATTCTTCCGATAATGCGGGGCTGGCAGCTGAACTTCCAGATGAGGCCGGAGGCGATCTGACTGGCCCGGTGAAGAGACAGGGCTGGGCGCCGGCAGGATGGTGGAAGCAGGCGCGGTCCGGGGAGTAGATGCTCTACTCGGCATACACCTGCGTCCAATATCAGAGTGCCGATTGGGGCAGGCAACACCTTGCCTCTGGCATTCGGCCGGTAGAACCCTCAGCTATTCAGTGGTCGGAAAGCCGTCTCACACGGGGCGGCCTCATCTTGGGGTGAATGTGGCGGATGCTGTCGCCATGGCAACTCTGGCTGTGAATAGTGTCAAGCCTGACCCGCTGAAGTGTGCAACTGCCAACGTGGTAGCGTTGAGCGCGGGGAAGGGACCAGGCGGCGTCATACCTGAGCAGGGCACCCTGACGGTGAACATCAGAAGTGAGTCTGATCAGATCGCAGATGAACTCGGGTCCAGGGTAGATCGGGCAGTCAAGGCTGCGGCTGCTGCCAATGGTGCCCAGGCAGAACTGGAGAGGGAGAAGCAGATGCCAGCTCCATGCTACGATGAGGGCATGGTTGATACTGCCCGCCGAGCTATAGTATCAGTACTGGGTGAGGTGGGAGTTGTAGAGAGAATTACTACTCCGGGATCTGAGGACTTCCACTGGTACGCCAGGCGAAGCTCAGGACTGCGCGCAGCTTACATAGGCCTTGGGGCTGACTTCTCCCCCGGCCTTCACCATCCAGACGCGTCATTTGATTTGCAGGCTCTTGTATATGGCGCTGCAATACTCGCTGAAGCCGTAGCTGGTTTCGTAAATAGCGATGCGAACTCCAAACGGAGAATGTAAGCTTAATATAAACCCTGGTATTTATCAGGGGATACCGTCATTAATTCGAGCCGGGGCGCATGTGCCCCGGCCTTCTTCTTGTACACGCTCCGGCCTTGTAGCCGAATGAGGCACATTGTAGATTGAGTTCGACGGCCTCCTGGAAGGGCTCTGTGCATATCATCCGCGAGCGCAATTACAGGGCTGTTAGGCGGGTAAGGAGCCAGGCAACGCCCGGGCCTGAAAGTTTTCTTACAAACGAAGGAGGTATTTCGTAAACCATGGAGAATACTACCATGAAAGGTCAACTGCTGAGGCAATTAGGATGCATGTGGAACGTGTGTTGCGCAAGTGTGGTTCGTGTGTGAAGCAAAACTGAAGAATCATTGTCAAGGAGGATTATTGTGAAACGAACTGTACGACTGAGTGTGTCAATTCTGATGGTTGTGACCCTACTGATGTCGCTCTCGCTTGTGGGTTCGGCGAAAACTACTGAAAACTGGAATGACATCGTCAAGGCGGCCAACAAGGAAGGCAAAGTAGTAGTCTACTCAACTACGAGCCGCATCATGGCGGCTGCAGAGGCTTTCGAACAGAAGACTGGCATCAAGGTCGAAGCACATCGCCTCTCTGAGACCGAGCTGATTGAGCGTGTGTACAGGGAGGCTCGCGCAGGCATAAAGTCGGTGGACTTGGTTCTGATCGAGGATTTCCCCAGCATGAAGGAACTACTTGTTGCTCCAGGCTACCTGGTCAACTACATACCTCCGTCTGCGCGTAAGGCAGTGCCTGAAACCATGCACAATCCCCTTGTTTTTGCGCATGTTTCGCGGGTTATAGGTTACAACAGCGAGAAGTATAAAACAGCTCCGTTTGAAAGCATTTGGGATCTGACAACTCCCCAGTGGAAGGGCAAGGTAATGAT
>DMOT01000054.1 GCA_003456765.1 Bacillota bacterium | reverse complement strand
GACTACTATCGACGAGGCCCACAGGCTTGGTGCAATAGCACTCTTTGATGAGAAATATGGCGATGAAGTCCGGATGGTGGGTATCGGCGATATCAGTCTGGAATTGTGCGGCGGGACGCATGTGTCTCGAACAGGAGAGATCGGCCTCGTCAAAATCGTGTCAGAAAGCGGTATTGCGGCAGGGGTTCGCAGAATAGAAGCGATAACCGGTTACGCGTTCCTCCAGCGTTTCAACGATATGGATAGAGAGTTTCAGAGCTTGGCTGAGATTCTTAAGGTTCCTGAGGATATGATGGTCGAGCGCGTGGAGAAGCTCTTGGGCGAGTTGAAGGAGAAGGAGCGGGAGATCGCGCGCCTCCGTGAGCGCCTGGCCGTTGGCGGCGTGGATTCGTTGGTTGCCGGCAGAATCATGGTCGATGACATTCCTGTTGTAGCTGCCTCTGTCGAACTGGCCGATCCGGAGGCTTTGCGCAATCTGGCAGACGCTGTGCGAGACAAGCTAGGTTCCGGCATTGTCCTGTTGGGATCTAAGGCGGAAGAGAAGGGTCTTTTCGTTGCGACGGGAAGCCGCGATCTTGTGAAACAAGGCTTTAACGCGGGCTCGATAGTTCGCGAAGCGGCCAAAGTAGCTGGTGGAGGCGGAGGTGGCAGGCCCGATATGGCCCAAGCTGGAGGAAGAGATGTCTCTAAGCTTGAGGCGGCGATCGAAGCCGGCGTCGATGTGGTTCGGGCGCATTCTGCGTCCTGATGAGGAAAGACTAAATCTGCCCGGGGTGGTGTGGTTTATGAGTGGTAAATGGGACGAAACAGTGAAGTACCCTGCTGTCGAGGCGGAACAGGAAGTCACTCCGGTAAAGAAAGCCCTTACCGAAGTGACGATTGCCCTTGAGGAAAAGGGGTACAACCCCGTGAACCAGCTCGTGGGTTACCTCCTTTCGGGCGATCCGACATATATTACGAGTCACAGAAACGCGCGCAACACCATTCGCAAGGTGGAGCGTGATGAGATTATAGAGGAGCTGGTTCGGAGTTATCTCAGGAAATAGTGACCGAGAGGCGCCCCGAAGCCGGGCGCCTTTTCTCTTCCGCAGAGCCGCAGTGCGTGCAGTGACTGCCGCTGTGCTCCTGTGCGCAGTACGGGTCCAGGCCGCGCCTCTCTCCGAGGCCCCGGGCAAATTCGGGTTTGAGCCGCCCTCGAGGCGCCGCGCTGCCATAGTCATAATAGCGGACGGGTTTTCCCTTCGGCAAGCCCGGGAACCCGGCGGGCCCACGCTTCATTCATTCCTCGATTCAGCATCCATAGGCATTGCCAATTCCCGGACAGCAGACGGAGGCGACAGGCTTCTTTCAGCCATTTCCACCCTCGGAGCCGGGCGTAGAATGGCTGCCCGCCAGTGGGCGGGTTATGGGCTGCGCGGCGACGAGATCATTGGCAGCGAGAGGGCCCGCGATATCTACTTGCGTCGTACTGGCTTGAAAGCAGACGTGTCTTCTGGAGAGATTCTGTGCCTGGGATACCCTGAACTTGAGATTATGGGAAAGGATTCGCCTTATCAGGGCAGGCCTGGACTGATCGGCGAGTCGCTTCGCCTGGCCGGCCTGGCTGCGGCTGCGGTTGGAAACTCTGATGCGGGCGAAGCCATGGCGCGGCCTGCAGTGATCCTGGCCATGGATGCGTCAGGGCGCGTCACAGGTGGCGCAGTGGGACCGGAAGCGAATGCGCTTGATCCTGGTGCTCCCTTCGGCATCTCGTGTGATGTGTTTCGGATGGCGCAGGCGGTGGCAGATGCCCTCACTGATCTTCAGGTTTCCCTGGTGGCTGTGGATTTCGGAGACATGAACCGGCTGGCCCGCTACTTCCCCAATCTCTCGGCGGAGGCCCGCCTAGAACAGGTGAGCGAATGTTACGCCAGGCTAGACAGGCTCTTCGGCGCAATCTTCGAGGTCGTTGGACCACCATCAGATGACGTTGCATACATGCTGGTCTCCCCTGGGGAGGCGTCAACTCTCGGGCCGGTGGCCATTGCAGGCTGGCAATATGCTGCGGGCATGCTGTCAAGCGATACGACCAGGCGAGAGGGGCTCGTTGCGAACCTGGATTTTGCAGCAACTCTCCTGGAGGGGCTTGGCGTTCCGGAAGCATGGCCTAACGACGGATCGCCCATGATCGGGCTTCGCGCCAGGGATGGACAGGATGTTGCCGGGGAATTGGCCGACATGGCAGAATCGCTTCAGACGGCTGCGTCCTCCAGAGTTCCTGTACTGGGCACCTTCATCGGCATGGTTGTAGTCGCGGTCTTTGCAGTCCTTGCTGTGGCGCTGCTTGGCGCCTCCACACCTGCCTTGCTTGTCGGCGCTACGAGGTTTCTGCTCTTGGCCGTGGCAGTCCAGCCCTTGCTGCTTCTGCTTGCTCCGATTTTCAGGGTTGAGGGCATCGGGGCGACTCTCTTCTTCATTGCAATCGGTTCAGCTGCGATCTCCGCCGCGCTTCTGCGAGCATTCCCGTCGTGCATGCGGTCTTCTGCGGGAATCGCATTTGCAACTGGGGTTGCAATCCTTGCAGACGCTCTTTCCGGAGGCGCGCTTGCGTCAACATCCCTCCTGGGCCATTCGGCAATAGTAGGGGCGAGGTACTACGGGATAGGCAATGAACTCATGGGTGCCTTGATCGGCTCTGTGGCGATCTCTCTGGCTGCACTGGGTGAAGCAGCTCGAAGGGGGGGAGGCACAGCCTCCTACGGGCCGTCTGAAACCCTGGCTGTCGTGGCAATTGTCATGGGAGTCATCTCTATCTTGCTTGGCCATTCGGGTATCGGCGCGAATTTCGGGGGCATGGTTACCGCCGCTGTAGTGGCGTCCTTCATGGGAAGGATGGTGGTGAGTAGAAGTGGCCTTTCGCGCCGGGCGAAGGTTGGGGCGGTTCTCGCGATAGTCCTTCTGGCGATTGCGCTTTGTGCGGGCATGGCCTGGATTGATGCCTTAGGGGCGCGATCATCCCATATTGGCAGGGCGTGGAGGCTTCTGATTGAGCGAAGTCGGGGTGGGATGGATGGGGGAGACGAAATCGCATTTCCGCGTGGGGATGATTCTGGTAGTGGCCCCGCGGCGACCAGTGCAGGCCTGGATCGACTGGCTGTTATTGTCTGGCGCAAGCTGGGCATGAACATGCGCCTTCTGAGATACACAGACTGGACGCGCGTGCTTCTGGCTTTCCTGGTTTCCCTGACGGTGCTCGCGGGGAAGCCGTTTGGCCTCTTCAGACGATTCCGTGACGACTACCCTGCGCTACATGGATCTCTCCTGGGGGCGTTAGCCGGGGCCCTTGCGGCGCTGATTGTGAACGATTCAGGGGTTGTGGCATGCGCCACGGTAGCCATGATGCCTACGCTCACGCTCCTGGGCTATGTGGTCGATGAAATTGTGGCCCAAAGGGCATAAACATGGTATTGTGGTCTAGCGAAGGTGATAGTGTTGGAAAGGCGGATGCTTGGCAGAACGGGCATAGAAGTATCCAGGCTTTGCCTGGGGACGTTGACTATGGGCCCATTGCAGGCTAATATCAGCCCAGATGAAGGTGCCAATCTCATATGCCAGGCGGTGGCACGCGGCATTAACTTCTTTGATACAGCCGAGTTCTACGGGGTATATGAATATCTCCACAAGGCCTTGCGCCGAGTGCCGCGGGAGGCTATAGTAATCTCGTCGAGGTGTTACCAGTACACCTACGAGGGCATGCGTGACAGCCTAGAGCGGGCGCTTCGAGAGATCGGCGTCGACTATATCGACATATTCGGCCTTCATGAACAGGAAAGCCGGTTGACACTGAAGGGGCATGCTGATGCGATTCGGTATCTTCAGGATGCGAAGGAGAAGGGCCTCATAAGGGCCGTGTCAGTCTCTACGCATGCGGTCGAAGTGGTAAACGCTGTGCGAGTCATGCCCGAGATCGATGTTGTGCACCCCATCTTCAACATGCGCGGCATCGGCATAATCGACGGAGATGTCGGCGACATGGAGAGGGCGATAGAGGCTGCGAGCGGCTCAGGGGTGGGAGTATACAGCATGAAACCTCTGGGTGGAGGACATCTTTACAGGGAGGTCCCGGATGCGCTGGCCTGGGTTATGGGGCACGACTACATAGACTCGGTGGCCATTGGAATAAAGAACCTCAGGGAACTCGAGGTTGATCTGGCCATTGCCTCCGGACGAGAAGTTCCTCAAGAAGTGCTTCTGAGCCTTGCAGGAGAAAAGCGCCTTCTCATAGAAAAGTGGTGCGCAAAGTGCGGCGCATGCATAGATGCGTGTGGCCACGGTGCCCTCAGCATGGGCACCGAGGGAGCAGTGGTCGATCCTGACAGATGTGTGCTTTGCGGATACTGCGTGGCCCATTGCAGGGAGTTCTGCATTAAGGTGGTCTAGGAGGAGGTCGTAGGTTGGTCCGTATTGGGCTAGATCTTGGAGAGTCGCGAATAGGAGTGGCAGTCTCCGATGAACTAGGTATTGCAGCTATGCCTCATACTGTAATTGAAAGTCGTGGTTGGGAGAAGGATATTACTCGCATAGGAGAACTCGCAAAAGAGGTCGGGGCATGCGAAATAGTGGTGGGCATGCCAAGGAACATGGATGGAAGCTATGGACCTAGTGCCCAGCGTGCCAGGGACTTCTGTGGGCGTCTTCAAGACGCAGTCAATCTTCCAGTGGTCACGTGGGATGAGCGGCTGAGCACGGTGGAAGCATCGAAAGTGCTGATAGAGGCTGATCTTTCACGAAGACGTAGGCGTGAGGTTGTTGACAAGACCGCTGCCGCCATCATTCTCCAGGGTTATCTAGATTGGCTCGGCGCTCGAGGCTGATGTGCAGGCCTTCGCCATTTCGGTGGAGGGAGTCGCGTTCCTGCTGAAAGCCAGGTCGAAGAGTTGTCAGTGTGCGGATAGGATACTACTATTCATGTTTTGGCAAGCAAAATAGGGTTAGATTGGAGTGATTGGGATGCCAGACGAGGTAAGCATCGTCACGCTAGTTGATGAGAACGGCCAGGAGCAGGATTTTGCGATCGAGGATATTGTAGAGGTGGATGAGACGCGGTACGCCATACTCGTGCCGGCAGAGTGCCTAGATGACCTCGAAGACGAGGATGTGTGCGAAGAAGCTTTCATATTCCGAATCGAAGTAGACGATGATGGCGAGGAATACTTCACAGATATTGAGGACGACGAGGAGTATGAGAGGGTGCTTGAGGCCTTGGAGGCTCTCGATGACGACGAGTTTTTCTATGACGACTACGACGAGGATGATGACGACGACATATAGTCGATTTGCGTCCTGTACGTCGGGGTGTTGAACACGCTAACCATAGAATCTGAGGAGGCCCCCGGTTAGGGGGCTTCCTTGCGCAATGGAGCCGCTAACCCTATAATTAGTGTTGGTTCAGAAACGCTTACAGAACATGGGACGGGGGGCTACAGAATGCCCAGAACTGCTCAGACCAGAGAGAGAAGGCGTGCCTGGCCAGTTTGGCCCCTGGCTCTTCTCGTTGCTTTGCTTGTAATATCCGGCTCTTGGATCTTGTGGGCACTAGGTGGCGTTCCGCCAGAAGACGGCGAAGAGATACGTGTGAGGGTTGTACTGCCGGAGGGTGCGTCAGCCTCCCAGATCGCCGCGAGTTTGCAGGAGAAAGGCCTAATCCGTTCCAGTACCGTTTTTCACGGCCTGGCCCGGCTTTCGGGGAAGGATTCGTCGCTCAAGGCCGGAGAATACGAGTTTGGCCAAGGGGAGAGTGTCGCTGGCATCCTGAGTGCAATATCCTCCGGAAGGGTTGTCACAGTCCAGGTGACGATACCGGAAGGCCTGACTGCGGTGGAGATAGCCCGCGTCCTCGAAGAGCGCGGACTCGCAGAGAAGGAAGAGCTGATTGCACTTATAGATCATCCCTCTGAGGACCTGAGGGAGGACTTTCCTTTTCTGCATGAGGGAGCGTCTTTGGAAGGTTATCTCTTCCCTGATACTTATGAGTTTGCCAATGGAGTGTCGGCTGCGCGCATCGTACGAAGCATGTTGAGAAGATTCCAACAGACTGGGCAGGCCGCGCTTGAGAACCATCCTTCACGGCCCTTGCATCTGAAGGACAGAGAGATACTGATCCTCGCATCCATCGTTGAAAGGGAGGCGAAACTTTCCCGGGAGAGGCCGATTATCGCCGATGTATTCCTTAAC
>DMOT01000136.1:844-3210 GCA_003456765.1 Bacillota bacterium | reverse complement strand
AGCATACGCGGGCGCAGTGCTGGGACGCTTCATCGGCGTGCCTCATGCATTCTGCGGCGCAGGCTTCGCATACATCCGCGCACAATGTGGCCGATTCTCTTGAAAACGGACTGTCGCTCGCGATGTATCGCGCTGCGAGAGCGCAAACGTCGGCACAGTCACGCAGCAGCTGAAGCTGTGCCGCTCTTGATTGCACATCCGGCATTCTCCCCGCGTGTGTCACCATATGGTCGCATACTGCCTCGCAGTCTTGAATCACCCTCACGATCGAAGGATACATGTTCATCATATCTGTCCTCCTGTTATGGCTTGACCTAACATGGGTCTGCTCTATGAGTATGCGGCCTGTGGCGCAGGAGTGAGGGTGCTGGAGATTCTGTGACTGCGCGGCCTGTGCTCAATCTCGCTAACGGTCATCTGCACAGGAACTTGTCGAGACTCACCTATCGTCCCATGGGAATCTCTATAAGGGGCGCGCCCACTACAAGTCCTCCGTTCGTGCTTGCTCCGGCCGACACTGGACCAAAACCGGTAGAACCCGATGCAGTGCCGCTTATGTCAGACACTGAGCCATCGGCATCGAACGTGACCTGTGCACCGAACTTCCCGCCCAGTTTTACGGGACCCGCGCCGCCCTGGGCGCCCACTCCCACGAAGATCTGGGTGACACGCTTGTTCTTGAAGTCCCATGTCAGAGAGGCTGTGGCGCCTGCCGAGACCCCGATCTCAACCGTGGTGCATGTCACGCTGTAGTCTACCGGGCCTAGGCTAAGGCTGAACTTGCTGCCTCCCTTGAACGGGCACTTGTCGTCTGGATCGGGCGGAACGCTCGCGTCGCCAACCGGCGCTTCTGCTATGCCTGTGCCCCCGCAGCGCGGGCATTCAGAGTGGGCTATGGGCATCGAGGCCAACATCACGGTATGGTCGTACGCCATTTTGGTCATGGAGTATGCTGTAATTCTGCGGTCTAGCTCTGCCAGCTTATACGTGGTTGGGTCGTATATGGAATCCAGTACTGGCTGAGAGAAGGCCCAGTAGTCCTCGATTGCCGCCACCACTGCCCCGTTCATTGCAGCCCAGATAGGCTTGTTCTTGGCAAACTCACGCCTGGCAAAAGCCGCGGCCTCCGTGCAGAACTCGGCTGCGATCTTTTCTGCATCCTCTTCTGTACCCGCGGCTAAAGCCCGCTGTGCATACCGCTGCACCATGGACGTGTATCTCTCAAGGCTGGCGTCGAGGTTGGCCTGCTTGTTGGCCTGATCTGTAGCCTGAACCGCCGTTTTCCAAAAGTAATCCTCTATTAGCCGCAGGTGCAAGAGCTGTTTCTCAAACCTGAGCGGGAACTCGCCGGGGATGTCGTAATCCTGCGGGCTGGTTGCTGCTATCACCTGGCGCTTAAGGTTGACGCTTTGCTGTACTGCAGAGAAGTCTTCGGCCATAATCTTGCCCATGACCTCCGATAGTGGTTCCATTGAACCAGCCAGCGAATCAATGCTTCCCCAGTCACCAAAACGTGGCAGGATCAGAACGGCTTTGCTGCGCTGAGCCATCAGAGGCACCACCGAAACCACCGATGCCAGCGAGTCGCTACTATCCCAGGCAGGTGGACGAGGCGGCACCCGATCAGAGTCGCCGTAGGCCTCGTCAAGTGCATCTGTGAGAGAATCGTTGACTCGAGTGCAGAATCCCATCTTCGACCCGCGCATCATCATATCAATTGCCTTCTCGTAGTCACCGCGCGCCATGTAAATCTCACCCAGGGCCGACAGGGCGGGGCCAAAATCGTTCGTGGTCTGAAGCGCCTGGAGGTATAGCGTTTCAGCCATGCCCACGTCGCCAAGTTCGCGAACGGAGTTGGCAAGGTTCGTAAGTATCATGGGAGACTCGGGGTCAACTTCTCTGGCTGCTGTAAGCACGACAACTGAGTCGGTGATCTCTCCCAGCAAGCGGAGTATGGCGCCGAAGTTGTTCAATGCAAGGCCAAGGCCCGGCATCTCCATCACGGCTCGGGCAGACAGAACTACTGAGGCCGACCGTGACGCCCCGGGAGCTGCTAGCGCTGCCGCAGCTGTTGTGATTTCTTCCACGTCCCTGGTCGGCGCAGGTCCGCCCGAGCGGATATCTATCTTCCAGGTAAGCGACTCGACGAACAAGCGTTCATCCAAAGTGAGGCGGTCCCAATAGACATCGTGATACTTCCTGGCCAGCGACACGAGTTCATCATCAGTGGGTACAGCACTGAGATCTACGTCCGCAGCCCTGGGATGTCCGCCTTGCGAGTCGAGATCGAAGAAGTCTTCAAAGCCGCTGTCATCGAACTCATCGGGCACGATAGGGCCCCCGATGACCACAGTCTCCTTTGCAGT
>DMOT01000136.1:0-689 GCA_003456765.1 Bacillota bacterium | reverse complement strand
AGGTGTGGCAGCGGGCGACCCAACGCCGCCCGGCGGCATCACGATTACCATGTACATGCCGGCTGGCAGCTCAGCTGCGAGCGTCCCTGATGACGACATCGTCAACATGGCAGCATGCCCGGTAGACATGTTTGTGGCCATAACCATGCACCCAGCACTCACATCTTCTGCGCCGGAAAGCAAGGTCAACTCCAGGCGGCCGGTTGGTTCGGCGCCTGCCGCGGCAGATGCAAGTGCAGATCCTCCGAATGCGAGGGCACAGAGGACAGACAGGAGTAGCGCGAGGGTAGCCTGTATCCTTGCGGGTCTCATGCAGGTCTCCTCCAATCGTGTCGCGTTCTGTCGCAATGCGTTTTCCCAGTTCGAAACGTTCGAGCATTACACGGCCACTATCCGGGCTTGTCCGCAGGGGTCTGTACCCGCCGCCCGCCTGTCGAGGCGCTATGCATATGAGCGCTAGGGCCATGAGGAGCAGATGAGGGCGGCAGTTGGCCTCTTAACAATCAACAAGATTGCTGCAGGATTTCCACGGGCGAGCGATAATACCTTCCTTCCGAGGAGCAAAAATGTGGTTGAGGGGAGAAGAGACTAGGGAATCACATCTCAAGGTCTGTGCGAGCTCGAAGTGGGGCTATCCGCATGGTCCGGCTGCGAAAGTTGCGAGCGGTGAATGCATTGTGTCGGGGGTC
>DMOT01000133.1 GCA_003456765.1 Bacillota bacterium | reverse complement strand
GATTTCATCGGAATACGCAAGAATATCCTATTGCCATAAACACGCCGCTTGACTGTTCGCGAGCGTGCACAGGCCTGACCTTTTTCGATTCGTACATTGCATCGTAGAGCAGCTTCGAGCTTCCCGGCATGCCGAACACGTATTCCACTTCTTCAGCTTCCAAAGCCGACACAATCATTTCCCAACAGTTCTTCTTGCGCATGGAACGCCTCCTTATTTGTGTAGACAATGCGCCGCATCGGATCCGGCCCGCCACTTTCGAGCATTAGGCGAGCCCTGCAACCCTGTGGACAAGAATATGATCATAAGTGACAACAAACAGACGTACGATACTGTCATTATACCGGAAACTTCGCAGCTGTTGCCACTCATTTCGTGGCCGCAGCAAGAGCATATTGCGAAGCGGCGTAGAAGTGTAATACGCCTCAGAGATAGGGCTGCAGATTGAGATTGATGAACCTTGCTCCATGCACAAGCCTGCACATGTCGTCGAGGAAGGATGAAGTGCCGATCGAGTGCAATAGTGCTGGCCACACCTCCGATCGATCACAAAACACCACCGATTCTCCGCAAGTGTTAGAAATAGTTTGATGTATGCTCATTTTTGAAGCAGGATTTCACAAACAAACATAGAATAACACAATCAAGCGCACATGTTCTATTTGTGGCGACTTAGGGGATTAACAGTTGCCTGCATGGACTGAACGAGAGGCACGCGCAGCAAGGGAGGCTAGTTTTATGACTATTTCGTTCAAGGAGTTACTAGGAACAGAAAAGCCAATTATTGCAATGGCACATTTCCCAGCAATGCCGGGCTCGCCGCTGCACGATGTGGAGGGTGGAGTAAAGAAGGTTGAAGAGTGGGTCAGGGCTGATGTGGAGGCACTGATCGAAGGCGGCGTGGACGCCATTATGTTTTGCAACGAAGGCGACAGGCCTTACGTTGTGGGGACGGTTGTTGAATCTGTAGCAGTTATGTCAGCGGTGGTGTCGCGAATTGCACAGGATCTTCCCATTCCGTTCGGAGTGGATATCCTGTGGGATCCGATAGGAGCAATAGCTTTGGCGAAGGCAACTGGCGCCAGATTCGTCAGAGAGGTGTTCACCGGAGTCTACTCCAGTGACATGGGCGTTTGGGACACTAATTGCGCCGCTGCTCTCCGCTATAGAGACAAGTTGCACGCCGAAGACATTAAGCTCTTTTTCAACATCAATGCAGAATTTGCTGCAGCTGTGGGGGAGAGACCCCTCGACAAGCTGGCCAAAAGCGTAGTCTTTTCGTCTTTGGCTGACGCCCTTTGCGTGTCGGGCCCTATGACGGGAGAGTCAGTAGATCTCAGCGACCTTGAGACAGTCAAGAAAGCTGTAGACGTGCCCGTGATTGCGAACACCGGGGTCAGAGAGGCCAATGTAGGAAAAGTCCTGGAGGTAGCTGATGCGGCCATAGTCGGCACAGCCCTCAAGATTGACGGGTGCACATGGAACCACGTTGATGCCAAGCGTGTCAAGCGTTTCATGAAGGTAGCAAGAGGCTAGGCGCGAGCGAGTGATGATCTCCTTGGGACGGCGCAGCATAAGTTGAAGACTTGAAGATTGTGTGCCCGTTGCAGTTTGAGTGTAAATGAGCAAACGTACAGCAGGATTGCGGACAGGATGGTACATCTTTGAAAAATCCGTACTTAGCGAATATGGGGGCAGGGGACCAGCATATCCTGCCTCCTCATGCCCAGCCTAGTTTCGCGGCAGGTCATTGCCATGCGTGGCGAGTGATTATCCGAAGTGTCAGAAACGAAAGTGGGCATAGTGGTTCATAACATAAAAGCAATTGTATGCACAGGCAGGAATTGATAAAGCAACATAGAATAACATGAGCGATCAAAAGATAACTCATGTGTCGCGATTGGGATCAGCTGTTGTTCGCAAGTGTGGAGTCTGAGGCAAATCTGTTAGTGCATGTAGTCTTCATAAGTTTACTCGACATTGACCATTCCATCTTGAACGCTGCGTCTAGTCCAGACAACGATGAATAAGGAGTCAGCTGTGGAGATGAGGAACGATTCGTACAATCGGCACAAGTTCATGCCGCAGCGACATAGTTACTATATACTGGAGAAGCATTCTTAATTGATCGTAGTTCACTGATTGCCAGGGCGATGATTTACTGCAGCTGACTTCTTATTGTTTCACGGGTTATCCCAGTGGTCCTATCGAGGAGATGACTGCTTTGAG
This sequence comes from Bacillota bacterium, assembly GCA_003456765.1. Lineage (GTDB taxonomy): Bacteria > Bacillota > DTU025 > DTU025 > DTU025 > UBA10085. The sequence goes on along the minus strand of DMOT01000133.1, from coordinate 4,057 downwards.
CCAATACTTATGTTCGATTGATATAGGCACAAGTTCAGTAAGGGCAGCCTTGTTCGATGTCGATTCGGGGCAGATAACAAAAATGTGCCAGAGACGATATGGACTGATGTTTCTGCCAGGCGGCTTTGCTGAGCAGCAACCGAAAGTCATATGGGATTCTCTATGTGAGGCGACGAAGGCTCTTTTTGCAGACGGCATAAACCCGTCAAATGTTAGAGCAGTGTCAATATCGGCTCAAAGGTGCACCTTCATAGGTGTAGACGCGGACTACAATGCCGTCACGAACTTCATATCGTGGATGGACGGCAGGGGACGCGCTTATTGTGACAAGATCAAGACGGTTGTGCGAACAGACGTCTATAACAGAATTACCGGCATGTTGCCAGTGCCTCAGCCCAGCATCAACAAGATAATGTGGATGAAAGAGAACATGCCCAGCCTATACAAGGGCATACACAGTTTCACTACGATGGAGAGCTACGCCTTGGCGAAGCTGGGCGCGGATGATCCGCCAGTCAGTCACTCACTCGGAAGCTACATGGGCATGATGGATGCCGAGTCATTTAGATGGAGCCAAGAGCTAACCGAGAAGGTCAACCTAGATATAGACAAATTGCCTCGGCTTGCCGCTGCTGGAACTCAAATCGGACATGTGTCCAAGAAGGGTTCGGAAGACTCCGGCTTGGCCGAAGGGACAGCCTTGGTTATGGGCGGCGGCGATCTCCAATGCGCTGGTTTGGGCGCGGGTGCTCTTGACAGCTCCATAGCCGTGCTTAACATGGGAACGGCGGCCGGGTTGCTCATGAAAGTGGATAAGAAGATAGAGACTCACAGCAATGGATTGGCCTGTCCTGCCTACATCATCCCCTACTCGCTAGAAATGGAGGGTCATGCCCAGGCGTCAACTTGTGTCTACGACTGGTTTACCCAGTTGTTCGGCGATGTAGAGAGAACGGTGGCCCAAAGGACTGGTCTGAGCCCTTATCAACTGCTGAACCACGAAGCCGAATTGGCGCCGCCAGGTGCTGGAGGGCTGCTTTTTGTGCCCACATTTAATGGAGCCGGGGCTCCGTTCTGGATGCCGAGCATGAAAGGCATGTTCCTCGGGTTATCGCTAAATCACGAGAGGAGTCATGTGGTTCGAGCAATACTGGAAGGGATCTCTGTGGAGATGTCCTGCATACTGGAAGTCTTCTTCAATGCAGGAGCAAAGCCGAGGGCGATTCACGCAGTTGGCGGAGGGTCTAAGGGAGATCTGTGGAATCAGATCCATGCAGATGTTTTCGGACTGCCCGTGCTGCGCCCGGCGATCGCTGAGGCATCCATTGTTGGAGCAGCCATCTGCGCAGGAGTCGGAAGTGGTGTTTACGCAGACTGGACGCAGGGAACGTTATCTTTGGTGAAGATCGCAAAAACCTACGAACCCAGAGAGTCAACGAGAGAGACGTACACGAATACGGCCAGTCTTTATCGACAAGTTTTGCGAACAATGGGCGAGACGGGTTTGGACGTCAGGGTAGGATCACATGTTGATGAGCTCCTTGGAGTGAAATATGAGTAGAAACATGACACAAAGGATGGCTGTCGATGCATCTCTTGCAGCCAGTTATCACTTCGAGAGGTAGGTGCTATTGGCGTGAAAATCTATATCTCCTGTGACATGGAAGGTGTAGCAGGTATTGTGCACCGCGACCAAACGTTCTACGGATGCGATGGGTATGACAAAGGCAAGGAGCTTTTGACGGCAGAGGTTAGCGCTGCTGTTCGAGGAGCACAACAGGGTGGCGCTACGGAGATTGTCGTCAACGATTCTCACCACTCAATGAGAAATCTGATCATAGACAGACTTGATCCGAGTGTGAAGGTGATCCTTGGCGATCCCAAAACCTACAGCATGATGGAAGGTTTGGATTCTACATTCGATGCGGCCCTATTCGTTGGGTACCATGCTAAAGTGGGCACCGAGGGGGCTGTCATTGATCACAGCTATTACTCCTCAGGAATCGTGCAGAATGTAAGGATTAATGGTGAAGCAGTAGGAGAGACCTTCATTAATGGAGCGCTTGCTGGCTGTTTCAACGTGCCGATTGTGTTCGTTAGCGGAGATGACAAGGTTGCCAGGGAAGCAAGGGAGACAATCCCAAACGTCGTGACAGTTGAAGTGAAGAAAGGCATTGGACGTTTTGCCGCCATGACGCTCACGCCCAGTAGGGCATGTGAGCTAATTGAGGCTGGTGCCAAGAAAGCTGTACGGTCTCTGGCAAACATCAAACCAGTCGCTGTTGAGCAGCCAGTCAACCTTCAAGTGGACTTCTCATATACAACCATGGCTGACGTGGCAGCCTGCGTTCCGGAGGTTCGCAGATTGTCGGGCCGAACAGTGGAGTTTGTATCCAATGATTATCTCGAGGTATTCAAGGCGTTCCACACTATCTATCGTGTGGTGGAGACGGTCAAGTGACGGAGGATGGGACTATCAATCGAATAGTGGGGATTTCGGGAAGTCCACGTCATGGTTTCACCGAGCTTTTCGTCGCTGAAGTTCTGAAACAGGCCCGTGAAATCTCAGGACTCGATACGCAACTTCTGTCCCTTGCAGGAAAGAGAATACTGTCATGCGATGACTGCAAGGCATGCAACAAGCGGGATCTGCCAAGGTTATGCAAGATCCAGGATGACTGGTACGATATTGTCTCTGAGCTTCTCAGGCCCGGTCTTGTTGGTTTGGTGATTGGGGGTCCGGTATATACATTCAACCCCAACAGCAAACTTGTCGCCTTCATGGAGCGTTTCACGGTCTTCCATCAACGCAACTACTTCCCTGATGCTCACAGCGAAACGGCTCCCGACTGGTCACGAACGGCTGCTGGTGTTGTTGCCGTTGGCGGCGGCCGAAATGGTGGACAAGAGGCTACCATGACGAGCTTGATTAACTGGCTTCTTACGAATGGCTTCGCCATTGTAGGATGTTACCCTCGATCTTCGATAGGGGTGTCGTGTTACGAACCTACAGGCTCAACTGCTGTCAGTGACGAGCGGGGAATCAAGTTGGCCAAGATACTCGCAGCAAATATCGTGAAGACGGGACTTGCACTCCAAGGCGCGCCTGAGGAGAAACCCATGGCATACCATGAGCCCGCTGATCTAAGCCTTCTTGGGACACGGATTGGCAGTTGATCGGCCACTTGTATTGGTAGTGAATGTTCGGGAGGTGATAACGCATGAGGGCTATTGGCAATCGTCAGCGGAGCAAGTGGAGTTATGTCCTCGCAGAGGCTGTATTGATAATTGCCATATTGGTAGTCTTGTTGCCGCTGGTTTGGGTGTTGCTTACTTCTTTGAAGACCAGGGTTGAAGCCTACCAGATTCCACCTAAATTAGTATTCAAGCCCACACTCGAGAACTACAGGGCATTGGTGGAGAAGTACCCCTTCCCTCTATACATGTGGAACTCATTGCTGGTTTCTCTGATTACGACTGCGATATCCCTAATCTTCGGCAGTTTCGCGGCGTATTCGATGTCTAGATTCAAGACAGGCGGAAAGTTCCTAAAAGGTTGGATTCTGAATGCGAGAACCATGTTGCCCATGGCAATAGTGCTGCCATTCTTCATGATGTTCCAAAAACTCAACCTACATCAGACCAGAACTGCTTTGGTGATCACGTACCTTACGTTCGTGTTTCCACTGGCAGTCAGTCTGTTGCTCAGTTTCCTAGAGTCAATACCAGTTGAGCTTGAGGAAGCGGCAATGGTAGATGGTTGCACCAGGTTACAGGCGCTCGTTCGGGTTGTAATGCCACTGGCTTCTCCCGGTCTTGCCGCCACAAGCATCCTATGCTTCATTTTCTCGTGGAACGAGTTTCTTTTCGCTCTCGTTCTGACGGGGCGCGGGACCAGGACTGTCCCAGTAGCGGTCTCTAATTTCCTTACCAATCAAGGAGTACTTATAGGAGAACTCTGCGCAGCCTCGATGGTATTGATAATTCCCGCTATGGTGCTTGCGTTTGCCGTCAGAAACTACCTCGTGTCTGGCCTAACCATGGGCGCGGTGAAATG
>DMOT01000134.1 GCA_003456765.1 Bacillota bacterium | reverse complement strand
GAGATCATTGCAGGCCATCCAGTGCTTCTAAATCGAGCTCCAACCCTTCATAGGCTTGGCATTCAGGCCTTTGAACCAGTGCTGGTCGAGGGCAGGGCAATACAGATTCACCCGCTGGTGTGCACGGCATACAATGCCGACTTTGACGGCGACCAGATGGCTGTCCATGTTCCGTTGTCGGCCGAGGCTCAAGCCGAGTCAAGGCTGTTGATGCTGTCGGTGAACAACATACTGTCGCCGGCGCACGGCGGACCACTGGCTACGCCAACTCAGGATATGGTTCTGGGTTGCTACTATCTGACATTTGAGCGGCCGGGCGCAAAGGGCGAGGGCAAGGTGTTCGCGAGCCAGGAGGCGGCTCTTGCAGCCTATAGCGCCGGGGCAGTAGCGTTGCATTCAATGATTGTTGTGCGGATGCCAGAGTCGAAGCTGGTTCTGGATGCTGAAGAAGCCGGAACGAGAAGAATTGTCACTACTGTAGGCAAACTCATATTCAACGACATATTCCCTGATGATTTTCCCTATGTTAACTCCGCGGAGCCCGCGTTTGGCGAAGAGTTGACCAGGGGAGACTTTCTGCCGAAGGGCATGTCATTCTGGGAATACGAGAAGGCCAATGCCGACCGCGTGCGGAAGCCGGCCACCAAGGGCTTCCTCAGCAAGCTGGTGGGGGTGGTCAGGCGGAAGTACGGCAACGCAATGACTGCCGATGTGCTCGATGCAATGAAGAACCTCGGCTTTCATTACGCTACCATATCAGGCACTACAGTTGGCATTGAGGACATTGCGGTTCCCGACGAGAAGCAGAGCATAATCAGGGATGCCGATGCTCGGGTCGAGGAGATAGAGGGGCAGTACCGTAGAGGACTGCTTCTGGAGGACGAAAAGTACAGCCTCATAATTGACGTCTGGACCGAGGCTAGGGAGAACGTCCAGGAAGCGATGATGAGGGAGATTCGCCCTGACATACTCATAGCCAGGAAACTCGAAGAGGCCAGGCAGGCTGGGAACGAAAAACGTATTGAGTTCGATATCGACGAGTTAAACCCTGTTTACATGATGGCTACATCGGGCGCGCGAGGCAATGTCCAGCAGCTGAACCAGCTTGCAGGGATGCGCGGCCTCGTTGCCGACCCGTCAGGCAGGACCATTGACGTTCCAATCAAGGCCAACTTCAGGGAGGGCCTGAATGTGCTGGAGTACTTCATCTCCACACACGGAACGAGGAAGGGCCTGGCTGACACGGCCCTCAGAACAGCCGACTCGGGCTACCTTACCAGGCGTTTAGTCGACGTTGCCCAGGATGTGATCGTCAGGGAGGATGATTGCGGTACTGACACAGGCATCGATGTTGCGGCGATCGTAGAGGGCGACACGGTTATAGAAAGCCTCGCAGAGAGGATCACGGGGCGCGTGAGCCTCCAGGAGCTTGTCGATGAGGAAACCGGCGAAGTTGTTGTTGCCATAAACCGTGTGATCAGTGAAGATCAGGCTGATGAGATCGAGCGACGCGGCTACCGGTCCTGGACTGTCAGGTCAGTGCTGAAGTGCAGGACGCGCCATGGCGTTTGTGTCAAGTGCTATGGCCGGAACCTTGCAACAGGCAACCTTGTCGAAGTGGGCGAAGCCGTCGGGACGATTGCGGCGCAGTCCATTGGAGAGCCCGGAACGCAGCTCACGATGAGAACATTCCACACGGGCGGAGTCGCCGGCGACGACATCACTAGAGGTCTACCTCGAGTTGAGGAGCTCTTTGAGGCCAGAAAGCCGAAGGGCCTTGCCATAATCACTGAGTGTGCCGGTGAGGCAAGCATAGTGGAGGCAAAGGGAGCGCGCAAGATAGTCATAACTGAGCCGTCAGGTGAGGCTCATGAATACTCAGTGCCATTCGGGGCAAGGCTCGAGGTTCGCGATGGGGACAGGGTGGAGCCTGGCGACAAGCTTACCGAAGGGTCGCTCAACCCCCACGACATCCTGCGCATTGGTGGGTCAGTAGCTGTGCAGCAGTATATAGTCAGAGAAGTGCAAGACGTCTACCGTTCACAGGGTGTTGAGATAAATGACAAGCATATCGAGGTAGTAGTCAGACAGATGATGCGCAAGGTGAGGGTGGAGAATCCAGGAGATACGGACTTGCTCCCCGGGGAATTGGTCGACATCTTCAGGTTCGAAGATACCAATGCTGAGGCTAGAGAGAACGGACTGAAGCCGGCCACGTGCAAGCCAGCGCTTCTCGGGATCACCAAGGCGTCACTGCAGACTGACAGCTTCCTGTCGGCGGCATCATTCCAGGAGACTACCAGAGTGCTTACAGATGCTGCAATGAAGGGCAAGTGTGATGAACTCATAGGGCTAAAGGAGAACGTCATCATAGGGAAGCTGGTTCCTGCAGGCACCGGAATGCCAAGATATCGCAATATCAAGGTTCTGGCATCGGCAGAAGCTGCCAGGGAGGTCGAACGCGACGCCGCAAGTGCTGACCGCGCCCGGCGCGACCTAAGGGAAGCTGCAGCTTCCGGTTCCCGCGGGCGTGTAGATTCACTTGGGGCGCCCCTTGCGGAACATCTGGGCAAGGAGATTACCGAAGCGCTCAGCGAGTCGGCTTCGCAGGCTTCGCCGTAAGGCGTGTCGGGAATTGACGTGCGGAAGCGGATAGTTCGGCCGCGCGTTGCCGGGATTAGGCCGGCGATGTGCGGCCTATCCTTGAAACCCAGGGGTAGTGTACGTGATCGAAGAGTGGTGCGTCTCGGAAAAGCGTGGATGTGTAGAGATGGTGTAACTTTAGAGTAGGACGGGGAGAGGGAACGGGTTAGCGACGAAGAAGAGAGACCACAAAGTCCTGGAAGACGTTCCTGAGCGGGACGTCGCGGTGAAGTAATCCACCATCCAGCGCCCAGAAAGGTGGTCTCTCTATGGAAGAGTTTATTCGTCGTGTTATGGATGCATTCCTGCAAGGGGTAGAGGATGTTGTAGCCGCTTTGTG
>DMOT01000230.1 GCA_003456765.1 Bacillota bacterium | reverse complement strand
TCTGGATGGCAAGTACAAGCCGGGGATGGTTTTGGAATACGGGCTTCGGGAAGGCGGAGTGGGGCTTGCCATAGATAGTCACACTAAGGACATCCTGCCCGCGAAGAGCCTCCAGAGGGTCATGGATATTGAGAACAAGGTAAAGAGCGGCGCAATCAAGGTCGAAAGATACAGGGGATGATTGCAGGGCGCGCCAGAATTCGACAGGCGGGTGCATGCTCGGCCTAGGTGGGCCGTGCTGTTGCCTGTGGCGCGTGAAGCAGTGTATGGCAGGAAGGGAAGGCTGATTGCCGACTCTTCCTGTCCCTTGTTGTCCCACACATAGCGTCCCGCAACATTCTTGGGGAGGTGCATCGCTTCTTGCAGGACCAATTCATAAAGATGGACTCCATAATAAAGGTCTATCCCCCCGATACTCTGGCTTTAGACGATGTGGACCTGGCTGTGGAAGAAGGCGAGATCCACTCCATCATCGGAGAGAACGGGGCTGGCAAATCCACCCTGATGAAGGTGCTCTATGGCATGACCCCGCCGAGTGGCGGCGAGGTCCACTTTCGGGGCCGCAAAGTCAGGTTTGCCACCCCCAGGGAGGCCGTGGCGTCAGGCATAGGCATGGTCCATCAGGAGTTCATGCTCATCCCTTCCTACACGGTATATGAAAACGTCATATTAGGCGCAGAACCCGCAGGCAGGTTTGGCACACTGCGCCATGCTGACACAAAGCCGAAAGTAGAGGAGCTTGTCGACACATACGGCCTTACCATAGATATCGATAGCCGGATAGGGGACATTTCAGTCGGCGCCCAACAGAAAGTGGAGATATTGAAGCTGCTCTACCGGGACGTTGATGTTCTCATCATGGACGAGCCAACCGCAGCGCTCACTCCTCAGGAAGCGGGGGAGCTCTTTGCAAGATTGCGGGGCCTCAATAAGGCAGGCAAGACCATCATTTTCATCAGCCACAAGCTCGACGAAGTGCTTGAATTGTCAGACAGGATCACCGTAATGCGCAAAGGCAGGCGAGTTACGACAGTGGACAACCGCGGACTCGACAAGGCGGAGCTTGCGCGCGCCATGGTCGGAAGGGACGTAGTATTCTCCGTTGAGAAGATGCCTGCCTCGCCGGGTGAGATAGTCTTTGAGGCGCGTGCCCTAAAATACGTAGACGAGAACTGGGTGACCAGGCTCGAGGATGTTTCCTTAGATGTCAAGCGAGGCGAGATCGTTGGGATTGCAGGTGTGGAGGGGAACGGCCAGTACGAGTTGGTCCAGCTTGTTACGGGCCTCTTGCCAGCGGAGTCGGGACAAGTTTTCATAGGAGGCCATGACGTAACAGGTGAAGACGTTATGGCCAGGCGCAAGCTCATGTGCTATGTGCCTCAAGATAGAAAAGTTTCAGGGAGCGCTCAGAACATGAGCCTTGTCGACAATGCCATCATGACCCACCACCGTCTCAACCCCCAGATCGAGGATCGCTGTGAAGCCTTGCTGAGTTCCGGGCGATGCCGCGCCTTCACTTCTCGCCTAGTGGAGGATTTCGGGGTTCTTGCACCCCAGCTCGATGCGCCCATCTCTTCGCTTTCAGGCGGGAATCAGCAGAAGGTCGTGGTCGGCAGGGAGTTCATGCTTGATACCGATTTCATCCTCCTCGATCAGCCCACGCGCGGGCTTGATGTTGGCTCCATAGAGTATGTTCAGAAGGAGATAGTGCGCAGGCGCGATGCGGGGGCGGGATGCTTGTTGATCTCTGCCGATCTGGACGAGCTCTTCAGCCTGTCCGACAGGATCCTGGTGATGTCGAGAGGCAGGATCGTCGCGGAGCTTCGCCCAGAGGCGACCACGCGGGAAGAGATAGGCGAATACATGCTCGGGGCGAAAGAGCCTCAAGAGGCCTGGCGAATCAGGGAGGGGATTGCGAAGTGAAGAAGCAAGTATTGCCTGCACTGATTGGAATAGTCGTTGCCCTGTTGGCAGGCCTTGCTATCCTGTGGGCACAGGGGTATCCACCTCTGCAAAGCTATGCGGCGCTCTTTTCCTATAGCCTCTTTTCGAAGTTTGCTTTCTTCTCTACTCTGGATAAGGCTACTCCGTTGATACTGACTGGCCTTTCGGCAGCAGTAGGATTCGGAAGCAACTGCGTGAACCTGGGCCAGCCCGGGCAGTTCTTGATCGGCGCCATAGCAGTAACCGCTTTTGGGATAGCTGTCGATCTTCCGGCGGGACTCATGATCCCCCTGTCGATTCTGGTTGCGCTGGCAGCCGGTGCATGCTGGTCCGGGATTGCTGCGGGCCTCAGGCGCCGTTTCAAGATGGACGAGTTTATCACGACTCTGATGCTCAATTTCATAGCAGACTACTTCACGCTGTATCTCATATCCGGGCCTATGCTAGACAGAAGGATGTATTCTCCACTCACCCCCATGACCAATCCCGGAGCATGGCTTCCGATATGGAACGGATTTGGCTCCGCATTTTTGGTGGCGATTGCGGCTTTCGCAGTTGTCTCTGTTTTGTGGAACCGCTCGAAGATCGGCTATGAGTGGAGGGCGATGGGGCAGAATCCAATCTTCTCGAGGACTGGCGGATGCCGAAATGACTCCGCCTATCTTGGGGCGATGCTTCTCAGCGGGGCCCTGGCAGGGCTCGCAGGCGGGCTCATGATCATGGGCGGAATGCAGCATCGGTTTGTGAAAGGGATAGGTGCCAACTATGCGTGGGATGGGGTTATGATAGCGATCGTAGCAAACAACAACATGGTTGCCACCGGCCTTTACGCACTGTTCTTTTCGGTGCTTCAGACAGGGGCGATGGGCATGGAACTTGAAACCTCGGTCCCTTCCGAGTTTTCGCTGGTTCTTCAGGCAATAGTTGTGCTCTTTGTCGTGGCAAGTAGGGAGTCGACTCGCATGTTGATAAACAACATCGCTGCCGAGCTGAGAATGAGAAGGGCTCGCGGCAGGGATAAGGGAATGGGGGATGGACGCCATGCATCTAATGGTTGAGATGATAAGGTCGAGCATCCTTTCGGCAACCCCGGTCCTCCTTGCCGGCCTCGGCGGGGCCTACACTTTTCATGCCAATGTCTTCAACATTGCTATGGAAGGCATGATGTTGATCGGGGCTTTTACGGCTGTCGCCGGGAGCTACTTTTCTGGATCATGGATCATAGGTGTTCTCTCCGGGATAGCGGGCGGCCTTGTGGCAGCCCTCGTATTCGCCATCTTCGTGGTGTCTTTGAAGACTGATGAATTCGTCACAGGGACTGCCCTCAACATGCTGGCACTCGGGGGGACAACGTATTCCCTCAGGCAGCTTTTTCACGTGAAGGGCGCTTTCATGTCCCACGCGATTCAGTCAATGCCGCGCTGGAACATCCCGCTCATCTCCGGGATTCCGCACGTCGGGCCCATTCTCAGCGGGCATCCGTTCATCGTGTACGTAAGTATTCTGCTTGCCTTTGTTGTCGAATGGCACATATTCGGTACAAGGTATGGATTGAGGCTCCGCGCTGTTGGGGAGGACGCGCGGGCTGTTGATTCTGTAGGGGTCAGTTCCGACAGGATCAAGGCGCAAGCGATAATCGCTTCAGGAGTTCTTTGCGGACTCGCAGGCGCATATCTCTCCTTAGGCTATGTTACGCTCTTTTCAGAGAATATGTCGAATGGCCGCGGTTGGATCGCCCTTGCTGTGATAATACTTACC
>DMOT01000128.1 GCA_003456765.1 Bacillota bacterium | reverse complement strand
CATATCGAGTGTTGTTGGCAATCTGCTCACACATGAGCTGTGCCATGTATGCATCGGCGCTATCTATGAGAGTATCAACGCCGATTCGGAATCCGCAGGCCATATTACGCGGCTGGATGCAATAACCTTCAACGAAGGGTTCGCCCACTTGGTCTCGTATGATAACACTCCCATCGACAGGGTGGACTGGGAGTCTGAAACCCTCATGGGCGTATACAAAGGAAGCATTGGACGGCTGAAGCTGGCTTTGGAAGAGACGGATTCTTCGAAGCAGCAGGAGTATCTGATAGATGCTGTGCGTGGCAGTTACTACAGCAAATATGCTGGGATGGCAGGCATGCTGTTTCTGGCTGAAAGATGGCGCGAGGGAGGCATTTCTGCACTTGCAGATGAATTCGAGCGGGGATACGACGGGTTCGCGCGGCGGATAGTGGACTGTGCGAAGGCAAGCGTCGAGTAATGCTGCCTCAAGGTCGGCTGCTGCTGCTGGGCAATCTGAGGCTATCGCTATAACAGAGGAGCTGCCTGGCTCCATAGACTTGCTATTCGCCAGGCAGCTCCCACTGTGATTATTCTCAAGCTGTTTCAGTTTAGGGTGCTATGTAGAAGACCCAGGGCCTCATTAGCTCGGGCTTACAACCTTCTCTACGCTGCCACGAGGATGGTAGCAGCCCTGGCCGATGTCTTTCCGACCAGTATCTCTTCGAGCACTTCTATCTGGCCATCATCCAGGCCGACTATATTCTTGAGGTAGTTGACGGCAACGTCCTTGAGGCTTGCGTCGGTGATCGGCTCGCCGTTATTCATCTCACGGAGCTGGTCGTGCATTATCTTGGAGACCAGCTTGTAGCCTTCAGTGCCCTTCTCCACCTTGAAGTAGTTCTCGTAAGAGACCATGTAGTCTGCGACGATCTCATCGACTGTGGCTCCGCCGAGGCCCTGAAGGACTGCCACAACTATTCCCACTCTGTCTTTGCCTTCCACGCAGTGGACTGCATAGGGTCCGTCGTTGTCAATCATGAACTCGAGAACTGCCTTGAACTTCTCGGTAAACTCTTTGGCCGCAAAGTCTACTCCCATGCCGACTGCGATAATGTTCCCTCTCTCGTTGAGGGCGCGGTAGTAGTCGGAGTGTGCGAGGTTCGCCTCGAACTCTTCCGGTGTGTCGGACAGGTTCAGTATCGTGTTGATCCCGTATTTTTCGATTAGTGCGGCTGCATATGACGAACGATCATCGCCAAGTGACGGGTGCGAGACTCTGTACAAGACGCCCGGCTTGATGTTCCCTGCCGTGACTTCCCTGAAGTTTGCGAAGGCTTCATCGCTATCGTATTCGTCGCGCTTTTCAAGCTTCACAAGGTGGCGAATCTCTATTTCAGACAGGTATGCGCCTTCTTCTCTGAGGTAGACGGATACTTCGGTTCCCTCAGACGCGCCATAGGTCCCGGCGAAGTTGCCGTAGTTTATTGCAAGCTGAATAGCCGCGCCCGGGCACCTCATAAGGGGGGTGCCACGGTCGACGTCTCCGTAGATAGTCACAAAGGGAAGGACCAGTTCGTGGTCGCCTATCTTCACAATTACGATATCCCCCACTTCAGCTCCAGAGGCCTCAACCATCTCACGGCTTATGTCGGTCATCACATTGCCATACTTGTCAACTGAGGCAATCTTGCCGCTGAAGAGAAGCAAGTCTTCTGAGGCACCAACAGTCGCATGCGCGCCCAGCGAACCCAGAACCAGCAGAGAAACGATGAACACTACTGACGTCAGTCTTTTCAATTCTCATACCTCCACTTTGTCTGATCTTCTGGAGGCTCCTGCCTGGACTGGCACTCTCTGCGTGACGTAGAAGCAAATCCAGGCTCCCCCAGTCATTGCTTACAGCAAGTATTATAGCATTCTTGGACGACGGCCAAGTATTGAGTTTTCGCGTGGCAGCCGCCGGTAGACGCGGCGTGATGATCTCCCGGATGCGGGGATGGATAGCAAGTGCGGAGGCAGGACCTTTTTAGGGGCTGCTTATGACTGGTCAGTTCATAGTTGGGAGGCTACCCGATCTACTGCAAGCAAATGTTACATATATTTCGCCGCAAACTGTGAGATGGTCAGGATTTCAGGGCTTTCCACATCCAGAGTCAAAAAATCCTTATCGCCCGTTATGAAAACATCCACATCCGCGATAATCGCGGAGGCGAGAATCGGGTAATCGCTTTTGTCTCGTATTGGGGGATAACCGCTCGGATCAACGTCGTTCGGGGTAAAGACCATTTCGAAATTGAGCTTGCTCAAGGATGTTCGTGTCAAACATCACCCTCATGTCGTTCCTCCCAGAGCTTGCGGCGCGCCTCCCTAACTATGTCAACGACATCCTGCTCACTGGTGATACCCGCCCTTTCGGCCTCGCCCATCATCTCCTCCTGGAACTGGGCAAAAGCAAGCCGGTTGGAGTTTACCAGAATCACATCATTGCCCTTCTCCAGGAAGATAACCTTGTCGCCCGCCTTAAGTCCAAGTTTCTTGCGGATCTCAACCGGAATCGTAACCTGGCCTTTGGACGACACCTTGGCCATGTCCACATGCACGCCCTCCTTACATTCCTTACTTTCCTACCCATACTATGTGTCGCATTCAATCCAGTTGCAACTTCTTTAGGTGACACCACATGCGTAGACCAGAATTTGCAGGCAGTGCACTTACGGCTTGCGCCAGAATCCTGGAACGAACAGGCTGAGGACTGTGTATACCTCAAGCCTCCCCACGAGCATACAGAATGAGAGGAGCCACTTGCCCAGGGCAGGAAGAGCGGAGTAGTTGCATGTGGGCCCGACAAGCCCGAACCCGGGTCCGATGTTGCCAAGGGTGGCCGCAACAGACCCCACGGCGCTCATGAGGTCGAGGCCCATAGCTGACATAGCCAGTGTGGAAAGGAGAAAGACCGAGATATACAGGATCAA
>DMOT01000335.1 GCA_003456765.1 Bacillota bacterium | reverse complement strand
CGCCCACGACTGGCTTTCCTGCTATGTCCTTTCCCACGGCAAATGTGAGGCGTGATTCAGCCTTCTGAAACTCGTCAGACTCGATCACTTCTCGCAGATAGATTGTGGACTTGTATCTACTGGGAACTTCGATGCCTACAGCCGCCTTCCCTGGGATCGGGGCCTCTATTCTTACTCCCGCCGAGGCAAACGCAAGCGAAAGATCATCAGCAAGGTTGACAATCTTCGACACCTTAACGCCTGGCCCCGGCTGGACCTCAAAACGGGTAACAACCGGTCCGGCGCTAACTCCCACTACAGTTGCCTCAACACCAAAACTGGCGAGCGTAGACTCAAGCAGCTCGGCCATGCCCCGGGGGTCCTCAACCTCCTTGCGCCCCCTGCGCCTAGGAGGCGTCCGCAGGATGCTCATGGGAGGCAGAACAGCGTAGGCATCATCGTCGATCAACTTCAATTGCTCCATTTCGCCCGTGGGATCGCCAGGCGATTCGGGCCTGGCTACCACTGGAGACGGCCTGGCTCGCTCGCCCAAAACAGGCACCTGGGCCCTGGCTGCCTGCTCGGCGCCGGAGCCGTCAGGCGCCGCGTGGACCTTCAGGCCTGAATCATCTACGGATCCGGATGGCTCATCGGGGCGGAAAAACTCCTTGAGCCTATCAATCCCCCGCCTCTCTTGAGCCCCGGTTGATCCATCGGCCACAATGACGTCTTCCAACTTGCCTGCGTCGATGCTGATGTTTGCCTTGTCGCCGACACCTGCGTCAGCAGGATGTGGAGGGACCGCCTCGAAAAGATGCAGGATGATAGCGTCGTAGCTCTCTCTCATGTTCTTGAGGACAAATGAGAGGCCTGTCCATATCGACCTCGCAACGAAGGTTACAGCAGCCGCAACAGGAACATCTGAAGCAATGGAAAGCCCCGATACTCCCAGCGCGACTGAGATAATGACAGATCCTGAAAATCCGAAAAGCCTGAGCAATGCCCAGGCCCCGGCAGCGCCTACAAGCCCGCCCCCTTGGGGTCCGATGCCGTCGACGTATTCCGTAAACAGAATCCCGATAGCAGCCTCTCCGTAGGCCTGGAGCTCAAAGCCTATCACGATAGCAATGCACAAGGCAAGCAGCCCCATCAATCGCACAACGACAATGCGCCCGGTCCGTCGCCAAAGCATGAGGATTCCCGTAAGTGCCATGAAGATCGGAACTGCGTACGCACCGCGGCCAAATGCTGATATCATCAGATCGGCAAGTGCCCCTGAGACGTAACCCGAGGGTCCTCGAGCAAGCGAAATGAGGCCGAGCGCGGCCCCGGCTATGAGGAATATGCCGCCAATCTCGGAGCCTAGCCGTCCGTCGAGTGTACGGTTGCGCGAAGAAGGCGATGACTTCGCCTGCCTGGGCCGACCCCGTACGGGCCTTGAATGTCTCTTTCCCCGGGCAGATTGGCCCGCCCGTTTTGCTGCCACATCCATTCACCACCGTACGGGTTCATTTCTACTCAGAGCCCCAACAATCCTCTAGCCTGCCAAAGCATAGTGATTGCCCCGATCGTCCAGAGGTAGTAAGAGAAGTACCTCAGTCTGCCCTGAAGCACTATTCTCCTTAAGACGACCATGGCAGCCAGGCCTGCTACGAAGGAAGCTCCCGTTGCAAGTGCCAAAACCCCCAGGTCAATCCCGGAAAGAGCCCCCGGGTTCGACAAAGGCCAGAGGATCACCGCACCAAGTATGACAGGCAGCGATGCGATGAACGAATATGATGCGGCGAAACTCCTGTCAAATTTGAGGGCAAGAGCAGATGAGATAGTAAGTCCCGACCGTGACACTCCTGGAAATACTGCGCAGGCTTGCGCCACCCCCACAGCAACAGCATGCTTGTAGCCGATTCTCGCTTCATCAATGTCCGCTTCCGGCCGAGCGCTGGCTGCCCGGGTCGATATGCGGTCAGCATACCAGAGGACAGCCCCTGAAATCAGGAATCCAATCCCTGCAAAGAGGGGCGAGCTAAATGCGTGTTCTATGGAGTCGGAAGCGGCGAAGCCCACTACCGCTGCAGGTATGCTCGTCAAGACGAGGCAAATGGCCATCTTGGCGCTGCCGTCGCGTCTCCCTATGCCACGGAAGAAACCTGCAATAATCCCCCAGATCTCTCTGCCGTAGAGGACCAGAACGGAAAGCGCAGTCCCGGCATGAACGCCCAGGGCTACAGTCATGCTAGGCTCTATGGCCATCAGGGCCTGGGCAACGACGAGATGGCCCGAACTTGACACAGGCAGAAACTCAGTAAGACCTTGGACTATTCCGAGCAACAACCCTTGTATGACGGTCAATGTAGATTCGCTCCTTGCCGCGGCCTCCGATTAACTCCACGAACTGGCGCGCAAACGGGAGAGCAATTGCCGCGGTGATTATGTTGAACAACGCGTGCGCATTCGCCAGTTGCGCTCCGGGGTCAGTCGCAGTCAGGCGGAGTAGATCACAGAAGAGTTCGACAAATGGCAGAAACGCTGCCGCACCCAGTACGTTGAAGATCAGGTTGGCCCACGCTAATGTCTGGGAATCTCGGTCAGTGGGCAAGGCTGCAACTAGAGCTGTGAAACACGTCCCGACATTGCTGCCAATGACGAGAGCTATGGCTCCCTTCAATTCAACCAGGCCCTCCCGCGTCAGCGTGACGAGAAGCGCGCTCACAACCGAACTGCTTTGCACTGCGGCTGTAGCTGCAGCTCCTACTACAGCCGCAAGAACTGGCTTATGCGATGCCCATGTAAGGACTATCTTCAGAGTCTCGGAGTCAACCGCCGCGCCGCATGCATCCGCCACAAGCCCCAGTCCAAGAACCACACCCGAGAAGCCCATGGCTGCGGCGCCGCCCAGCATACGGGTTCGGCCCTTCTCCAGTCTCGGGCCGCCAGCTGCCCGCGGAAGGCGGATATCCAGCCATCCCCAACCCGCAAGCGCAAGCCCAACTCCGGCCGCTACCCACCCCAGCAAGGTAGGGCGCAACCCCGCAATCTGAGCAGTGACTGTCGTTCCCACATTGGCTCCGAGTATTGCAGCGAAGGCCGGCGCCAATCCCATAGCCCCTGAGTTCACAAGCCCAACCAAAGTCACGCTCACAAGTGTGGAGCTCTGGAGCAATGCCGTCACTCCAACGCCTGACGCGAAAGCTGCAGGCACAGAAGCCCCGTGGAGGGCTGCGCGTGTACGAGCTCCTATGATTTTCCCCAGTGCCTTGCTCATGCCAACTAGCGAGAGCAGGAAAAGGGCAAGACCCCCCACAAAAGGTATCGCCATGATCATCTGCCAACACCTCACTACAGCAGCATCCAGTCAGAAAACCGTATGCCGCCGCCTGCAAGGTTATGTGGCGCCGGAACTAGAGATGCGCTTTGACATCCACTATGGATCCGGGGGCGATCGCAGGGTTTAGGTAGTGGGCCGGATTTGTCGACATGACTCTTTCCACCTGGCCCTTTCCGTCGGGCATAGGCCACACCATGACGGGCACGCCATCTACGTTGCATGCTACGGGCATTGCGGGCTCCCCAGTGCCGGCGGGGCCCATGGCCGGCTCTGCAGGACCCCGCCAGGCTGTGTAAGGACGGCGTTTCCACGGCGGTTCGCCAAGGACGTCTTCTATGGGCATGATCGTATAGAGCATCAGTGGATACTCTCCTTTGCCCTGCTTCCTATCTTGCGCCTGATGCCGATCAGCTCATCCAGCTTCCGAAGCGCATCAGCGAGACTGCCTACAGAGTCTATCAGTCCTGCATTTACAGCATCCTGTCCCACCAGGACTGTGCCAACATCCCGCAGGAGCTCTCCGGTCCTGAACATGAGGTCTCTGAAACCTGCAATCGAACACCTGGAGTGGTCGGCCACAAACTTGATGACCCGCTCCTGCATCCTCTCTAGATACTCATAGGTCTGCTGTGTTCCGACTACAAGCTGCCCCGACAGCCTCAGCGGATGGATTGTCATCGTAGCTGTGCTCGCAATCATCGAGTAGCTGCAGCTGACCGCGATCGGAACGGCTATGG
>DMOT01000337.1:1963-4522 GCA_003456765.1 Bacillota bacterium | reverse complement strand
GGTGAATTCGTCGCCCGCTAAGTAGGTCTAGACAAGTTTCTGCGCGTTCCTCGAGCTTGCATTACCTGTAGTTCGGATCTTGGCCGCTTGCCTAGCTTAAGATGCTTCTTGTCAGTTACTCAAATGCTCCTTCGGAACCATTTGCTTGACCAGGCAAAGGTTCAGCGCGAAGCTGATCGATCTCGGGATCACAGATCCAGGTTCCCTTGAACAGGCAATATACATTTAAGCCAGCCCGATCTGCAAACGGCGCGAGAGGCTGACAACCCCGCTGGCCAAGAAAATGACATTGTGTCGATTTTCTCGACATGTTTTGCCTGGGATGTCGAAATTATCGACATGTCGACGGGTTTGGCCTTCATCTTGACATGTGCCAAGCCACAATGTGCTATAATATGCCTTGTCAAGGAAAGAGCTGGAATATACATGGCTGCATAATGATAGTTTCTTGGTCAGACCGGGCTTACTATGACCCATTTAGCCTCTCATTCCAGCGTCGTGTCGATTTTCTGACCTACCCTTGTCGAAAAAATCGCCATGTCTTCAAAGAACATGTCCAAAAAATCGACACAAGCCCATCCTGGGAGCCGCCTGAGCGCCGACAACTCCCGAGAGCTCACATGGTTCTGCTTTCGGGCCGAGGCTACTGTATCGCCAAGATAGCCCGGATATTCAATGCCTCTGAATATGCTGTTCGGCGGTAGATTGTGCAATGCGAAGCACATGGTATCAATGGTGTGTGCAACAGACCTCGCAATGGCGGCTCTTGAAGGCTACAGTCACAGCTAACAGGCTCTATAGTTTGATGGATGCGCTCATCGATGCTGTGAACGCTTGTCTCGACAACCTGACCCCGTCTGAAATTCAGACCTTGGTCACTCAAGAATGCTCAGATACTTTTGCGAAGACACTTAGACCTTCTCTATCCGCAACGGCTTCTGTCCGCCACACCAAGACCCGATTCGCCTCTAGCCATCTGCGGCCTCTACGTGGCTAACAAGTTCATAGCCCCGAAATGTTGATCGCGTAGTTGGCGCGCACCTTGAGTTCTCCTGCCGGGGCGCCTTCGCCGAGCACTCCTACGTATGACGACGGCGTTTCCCCGGAGCTCTCCGAGATTTCACCGGCAATAGGTAGCGTGATGGATACGTCCCCCCAGGAGGATGCTGCATCGACATATATACATGTAGATTGTGGAACTTCAATTGTGACCGTGTACCATTCAGCTTCGACGTCGTTGCTCTGTCCGAGAGTTCCCCGGAAGCCAATTGAGCCCAAAGATGAGAACAGGCGCATCCTCCCCGTGACCTCTGCGTCATTGACTTCGATATTGCCCACGGCTTCTATGTCCAGATCGCCCCTGGTGGAATTCACTCTGATTTCGCCGCCTCTGCTTTTGGCCCGGATTGCGCCATCGATCCCTTCCAGTGTGGTGTCGCCAGATGACAGTGCGGAGTTTACAGCTATCCGTGATGGGACCTCAACATGGAGGATGGCATCGCCCATCCACTTGCTCACAACTGATTCATCCGGCTTGGCTACGATCTCGAGAACGTCGCCACAGATCTGCGTATGCAGCTGCAAAAACCCCAGCTTCTTCTCGGCCTGTTCCACTGTGTCGCCGTACGCGACCAACTTGCCTGTTAAGGTGATGCTGTTACTATCTGTCCCAACGACCTTTATTTCGCCACGATGCGCCTGTATATCTACGCGCTGAACGCCGACGCTGCTGAAGGTCTTCTCAAATGGCATGCTCGCGGAGGCGTCCTTTGTGAAACCGATCATTGAAAGGGACCCTGGCGGGGATTTATAAACCAGCAGTTGGCTTCCCGACAGCCATGGATGGGTGAAACTTGCTATTACGGCAAGCAAGACGAGAGCGAATATGACTATTCCTTGACGAGAGATCGTCTTCGACAGCTCTCCCGTCATGACAGATTCCCGCCGGTCAGGCACCGGCTTCTGCGACTCGAGGATCTTTCCCGCGACAAAGATAAGCAAGACTATGGCCGCCAAAGCGGGCCAGAACGGTCTGAGGGGAATAACCTTACGATAAGCCTCCAAGTAATCCGTCTCTTTGTAGACGATCAAACCTGGAGTGGGCATGAACGATGATATGTACATGGCATGCGGCGCAAATGCAAAGGCCAAGTAGAATGTGAGTACACAGACGACTGCAGCGATCAGCCCCGAAATCCGCGGCACAATGGTTCCTATTGTGAAGGAGAAAATCCCCACTGCAACGCTGAGAGCAGGGCCGAGGATCAAACAGGCCATTATCCATGCGATATCAATGGCCTTCTCCCATGGCTTGAGCCAAAGAATGTTCTTCTTCATTGATATGATGGCGGAGTAGAACATTGAGGATCTTCTCGCTACAATCCATGTTCCCGTGGTTGCCACGACAGCGATGAGCGCCAGACCGAGAGCGGCTGCAAGCAGCTTGGCCCAGATCACCCCGGCACAGCTCATTGGGGATGAGGGGAGATGCAACTCGGCACGGTCACGCCAGTCACTGCGCATTGTGAAATATCCGACTATCAGAGAGGCTATGCATAT
>DMOT01000337.1:0-1799 GCA_003456765.1 Bacillota bacterium | reverse complement strand
CGCCAGCCAGGCGTCAAACCCTAAGGTGGCCGCCGAGGCCAACAGAATTCGGGGCCAGAAACCGCGCCACTCCTTCAATACAAGTGACCACCAATTCCTCACCTCAACATACCTCCGCAAAGATCTCACTTGGGGGTCCCCCATTCCGCTCTCAATCGGTCCGAATCTCGCACCATATCAATTCGCTGGAGTCTCTCGGAGGCGGTCGCCCGCCTCCTCGCGAGTCCCTCTATCTATACCCAAGCTTTTGCATTGCCAGGTCAAAGTCTTCTATTTCTGTGATTGGAACGAAAAGGGACACTAGTTCATAGAACTCAGGCGCTTCTTCCACTATGAAGTTGTCTATGACCATGACCCTTCGACCATCAGCCACCCCAAGCAGGCCAAATTCCATTATCAAGTCGTAGTAATTGAGAGTAAACTGTCCCCATATTCTTAGATCAAGGCTGTCCGCATCGAAGTCGTCGACTACCTTGAGCTCAAGCCCATCTATTTTTTGGAGCAGATCCTTGTACTCTAGGGTCTTTCTTTTCACTTCGACCCTGTATACAGAATTCTGCATCACGTCCGCTCGGGTTCGACATGGGCTGTCAGTCGACTTCGTCAATGGAATGTAGAAGATGGTGAGTTCAATCCAGTACTCAGATGCCAAGTTGGACGAAGGAAGACGATCATCTGACGCCGCGAAGCAGGCCGGAGCCAATGCCATATCGCCCGCTGCGGCAACAAGCAACACAGCAAAGAAACAAGCCATCGACATCGTCGCCATCTTACTTCTCATTGCACTTGCCTCCTATGGTTCAGCTATTCGCCCGGCGACCAAACCGGCGTACTGATCAGATCCCGGATCCCTTCGCCAAGGACCCTGACCCATCCCCAATATCCGAAGCGCTCAAGGTATTCGTCATACTCCCTAACCTGACAGCGAGGGAGGAACGGCCTGATCAAATCGTAGAACTCCCTCTTGGCCCTGACCATCGAATCGTTGACAAACATCACTGGCCATCCGATAGGCGAGTTTAGTCCAAATGCAAGAATCACCTTTCCCCCACTCTTGAATTCGCCCCATACTCTCAAATCCATAGCATATCTATCGACACGCTTAGTTGGCCTCAACCTTAACTCGTCAATCTGTTGTAGCGCGCCTATGTAACGCCCAACCAACTCCGGCAGCACCTCTATCTTGTAATCATACAGGCCGTCTCTCAAACTTTCCGGAGACCAGAGAGGAACAGCCTCTATGTGCGTGGACACGGGCACATAGTAGATCGTGAGCGCCAGGTCTCCCCATTGAGCACGTTCGGCCAGCCCAGCGGGGAAGGGCGTTTCATCGCTGCCCCTGTAGACTGAACCCCAGCTGATCCATGCGACAACAACAAGCAACAACAAGAGTATTACCGCAGCAATTGCCCTTTTTCTTGTCATCTGAGCGACCACCTCCTCAGTAAAGAAGCCCGCATGTGCCCGATGGAGCAGACCATTGGGGTACATATTCTTTGCACGATGTGGGGCCCATGGTTCTAGGGAGCGGATTCCAAAAATCTGCCGAAGGATAGCGTTTCCGGCTTGGCTCCCCCAGTTCTTTGGCGATCTTAGATTCCCAGTCATTCAGATTCCTCTGTTCGCTTATGATCGGAAACTTCTCACACAGCCACTTGTCCCACGGAGGGTAATCGTCCAAACTCTGGGCAGCATGCCCCATCTCGTGCGCCAATGCCAAAGCTGGAGTCTGGATTTTGCCGCCTTTGAGTCGTAGCCCCATATCAGGACACCATTCAATGGTTCGGGTTTCTATAACG
>DMOT01000059.1 GCA_003456765.1 Bacillota bacterium | reverse complement strand
ATTGGCCAGACGGTTGAACATGAAGACAACCCTGTAATCAGGGGAATGATCAGCAAAGTAAGTCATCTGGTCGAAGTTACTGAGATCGACTGAGAGGGGTACAGCAATGAAACTGCATGAACTACAGCCCGCGGCCGGCGCGAAGCGCGCCCCAAAGAGAGTAGGCCGGGGCACGGGTTCCGGGCACGGCAAGACTGCCGGCCGGGGTAGCAAGGGCCAGCTGTCTCGCTCAGGCGGAGGCAAGGGCCCTGGGTTTGAAGGTGGGCAGACACCGCTTTACAGGCAGCTGCCGAAGCGGGGCTTCACCAACAAGTATAAGGTTGAATACGCAGTCGTTAACGTTTCCGACCTCGAGCGGGTTTTTGAGGCTGGTGATGAGGTTGACAGGGATGCGCTCCGCGAAAAGGGCCTTGTGAAAGGTCATGACGCGCTTGTTAAGGTTCTTGGAGACGGAGAGCTTACGAAGTCCCTCACCGTTCGCGCTGACAAGTTCAGTGAGAGCGCAATGTCGAAGATCAAGGCGGCGGGAGGGTCCGCGGAGGTGGTATAGGTGCTGGCAGCGCTCGTAAACGCTTGGAGAGTGCCGGATCTTCGAAAGAAGATCCTGTACAGCGCGTTCCTGTTGTTTGTGTACAGGCTTGGCTCTTTCATACCGGCGCCAGGCGTCGACACGGCCAAGGTCGCAGAGGTGTTCCAGTCGATAATGGGTGAAACAGGCGGCGGCCTTATTGGCCTGGTCGACATGTTCTCCGGAGGCAGCCTGCAGAGGTTGTCGGTATTTGCGGTCAATGTAGGCTCCTACATCACGGCGTCGATTGTAATGGAACTGCTGACAGTCGTTATTCCGTCGCTTGAGGAATTGTCGAAAGAGGGTCCGGAGGGACGGAAGAAGATTTCGCAGTATACAAGATATGCCGCCATCGTGCTTGCTCTGTTGCAGGCATATGGATATTCAGCAATGTTCAAGGATGCGATTCGCCCTGGGGCAGTCTGGACCTTGCTCGTGATTGTTAGCATGGCTGCTGGCGCGGCGTTTGTGATCTGGCTCGGAGAGAAGATATCCGAAAAGGGAATCGGCAACGGAATCTCTCTGATCATCTTTGCCGGTATCGTCACGCAGCTTCCAGGCAATGTTAGGAACGTTGTCAGCCTGGCCAAGGCGGGCGGGACCGGGCCGTTGCTTGCAGTAGTATACGTAGTTATGAGCCTGGCTCTTGTCATCGGCATCGTGGCTATGAGTGAGGGGCAGCGCAGGGTGCCCGTGCAGTATCCCAAGAGAGTCGTAGGACGGCGCGTGTATGGAGGGCAGAGCACGCACATACCGATCAAAGTGAATCAGGCGGGAGTCATACCTGTCATCTTCGCTTCATCGGTGTTGGCATTTCCCGGTACGCTTGCCCAATTCATACCTGGGATCGCACCCGGGGTCAGGGCATTCATGAACAACATGTGGGCTTACAATATCGTGTATGTTGGTCTGATAATCCTCTTCGCCTACTTCTATACGGGGATAACGTTTAACCCGGTGGAAGTCGCCGACAACATGAGGAAGTACGGTGGTTTCATTCCAGGGTTCAGGCCGGGCAGACCCACGGCTGAGTATCTCGACCGCGTGTTGACGAGGCTGACCTTTGTTGGTGCGATATTCCTGGCCATCATAGCGCTTCTGCCGAACATAACAGGGCGACTAACATCGAACACTGTGACGTTTGGCGGCACAGGGCTGATTATTGTGGTGGGAGTTGCGCTCGACACGATGAAGCAGATCGAGGCTCAGCTAATTATGAGGCAGTATGAAGGCTTCTTGAAGTAAGAACTTCACAACGCCTTACATGATGGGAGTGCATCAATGGAATGCGTGCAGTACTGATGGGACCTCCCAGCGCGGGGAAGGGGACTCAGGCTGCCAGGCTTGGAACTGAGTTGAAAGTTCCGCACATATCCACAGGCGATATGTTCAGAGCTGCAATAGCGGCAGGTACTGAGCTTGGCCGGCAGGCCCGGGGGTTTATGGAAGCTGGCAAGCTGGTTCCGGATGAAGTGACAATGGGCATCGTTCGGGAGAGGTTGGCGTATGAAGATGCGCAGTCAGGTTTTGTGCTTGACGGCTTCCCGCGGACGATTCCGCAAGCTGAAGGGCTCAGCAAGATACTTGCGAGCCAGGGCGTGAAGCTAGATGCAGTAGTGCTCATTGATGTTCCCGAGGATGAGCTGATACGAAGGGCGACCGGGCGCAGGATATGTCAAGAGTGCGGCCGTGTGTACCATGTAGAATGGAACCCTCCGCCAGGGGATGCGTGCGAGTGCGGCGGTGCTCTTGTCCAGAGGAAGGACGACTCGCCGGAGACGGTGACGGAGCGGCTTGCGACCTACCGTGCGCAAACAGAACCTCTCAGGGACTACTATTCGGTCGAGGGCAGCCTCGCTGTAGTGGATGGAATGGGAGATCCCGACGAGGTGCACAGGCGTATAGTGCGTGTGCTCGGAAGGTGCAGCTGATGGTGATTCTAAGGACTCCGGCTGAGATTGAGCAGATGCGGAGAGCAGGATCCCTGGTCGGGCAAGTATTGGAGAGACTACGTGAGCATGTAGCGCCAGGAGTGTCCACGCGAGAGCTGGATGCTATTGCAGAGAACATGATATGCTCTCGAGGCGGGGTGCCGTCCTTCAAAGGATATCGAGGGTATCCGGCATCGATTTGCGCATCGGTGAACAACGAGATCATCCACGGCATTCCTGGGGATCGCATGCTTGTTGATGGAGACATAATTTCCATTGACTGCGGCGCTATGCTCGGTGGCTACCACGGAGACGCAGCTATGACTTTCCCAGTGGGACCCGTTTCGGCGGAAGCGGAGAAGCTGATGACGGTTACGCGCGAGGCCCTGAATGCTGGAATCGCGATGGCAAGGCTCAAAATGCGCTTGGGGGATATTGGCAATGCCATACAAAGGCATGTGGAGGCCAATGGGTTTTCCGTGGTAAGGGATTTCGTCGGTCACGGCATCGGGAGGCACATGCATGAAGACCCCCAAATCCCCAACTTCGGACCGGCGGGCATGGGCATGAGGCTCAGGACTGGAATGGTTCTGGCGATCGAACCGATGGTCAATGCAGGAGGCCATGAGGTAGTTGTCATGGATGACGGCTGGACCGCTTGTACGCGGGATGGATCGCTGTCGGCCCACTTTGAGCATACTGTGGCCATAACTGACGATGGCCCCGAGGTTTTGACTCTTCCGTAGCATGCAAGGCAGGTGTGGAGTGGTTGTCTTCCGGAAGTCCGTTGCTTGGACGGTTTGTCATATCCAAGATGGGCAGGGACAAGGGCAGGCTCTTTATCGTAGTCGGCCTTGAGGAAAACGGTTATGCTTGCATCGCTGACGGCGGCACCCACAAGGTAGGCAAGCCAAAGCGGAAAAATGCGAAGCACCTCATAGTTACGAGGCAGGTAGACGAGGATATAAGAACCGCGCTCGAGGCTGGAAACTCAGTCACCGACGAGCAAGTTGTTACGGCTTTGAGAGTGTACAGACCTCAAGAGGGGAAGGAGGGGGATGCTTAGTTATGGCAAAGGAAGATGCCATAGAGGTGGAAGGCACAGTTGTTGAACCGTTGCCAAACGCCATGTTCAAGGTTGAACTTGAGAACGGCCACACCGTGCTGGCGCACGTGTCGGGCAAGATGCGCATGAAGTTCATCAGGATTCTGCCAGGTGACAGAGTCACCATTCAGTTATCGCCTTACGATCTGACTCGCGGCAGGATCGTGTGGAGATACAAGTAGGAGGGTTAGGCATGAAGGTACGACCGTCCATTAAGAAGATGTGCGACAAGTGTAAGATAGTGAAGAGAAAAGGCCGCGTCAGAGTTATTTGCGAGAACCCCACGCATAAACAACGACAGGGCTAGGAGGTGCAGAGTAGCATGGCGCGAATCGCAGGTGTTGACCTTCCAAGGGATAAGCGGATTGAGGTAGCCATGACTTATATATACGGCATTGGCCTCACGTCATCCCAGAAGATCCTGGCGGCAACGGGCATTGACCCGAACACGCGTGTCAGGGACCTTACTGAGACCGAGATCACGAAGTTGCGTGAGGCGATTGACCGAGGATATAAAGTAGAGGGAGACCTGCGCCGTGAAGAGGCCCAGAACGTAAAGAGGCTTGTCGATATAGGATCTTACAGAGGGCTCAGGCATCGTCGAGGCCTTCCCGTAAGGGGCCAGAGGACCAAGACGAATGCCCGGACGGCCAAGGGCCCCAAGAAGGCCATTGGCGGGCGCAGGAAGAGATAATTAGCATGGCGCGTTGCGGAAAGGAGGAAAACTGATGGCGAAGAGACAGGCAAGGCCCAGGAGACGTCAACGAAAGAATATCGAGACGGGCATAGCCCATATCAAGTCTAGCTTCAACAATACGATAATCACAATTACCGATCCGGGAGGAGCGGTTGTGTCATGGTCATCCGCTGGCGCCATGGGCTTCAAGGGCTCGCGTAAGGGGACGCCGTTCGCTGCTCAGCAGGCTGCGGATACCGCTGCGCATGGAGCCATTGAACACGGGATGCGCTCAGTCGAGGTGTTGGTAAAGGGTCCCGGAGGTGGACGAGAGGCTGCAGTAAGGTCGCTCCAGGCCGCCGGGCTTGAAGTGAGCATGATAAAAGACGTTACGCCGATTCCGCACAACGGATGCAGGCCGCCTAAGAGACGGCGCGTATAACCCGGCGAACAGGAGGTGCGATAATGGCGAGATATACCGGATCAGTGTGCCGGCTGTGCCGACGTGAGGGAGCGAAGCTTTTCCTCAAGGGAGATAGATGTTACACCGAAAAGTGTGCTGTTGCCAGAAGGGGATACCCGCCGGGAGAGCACGGACAGAGAAGAAGAAGAACTAGCGAGTACGGTTTGCAGCTTCGGGAGAAGCAAAAGCTGCGAAGGATATACGGAGTTCATGAAGCGCAGTTTGCCAGGTACTTTGACCTGGCCGAGCGCAGACGGGGCATTACAGGCGAGAACCTCCTTGCTATTTTGGAGACCAGGCTCGATAATGTCGTCTACAGGTTGGGTTTGGGTGCGTCCAGGGCGGAAGCCAGGCAGTTGGTTAGGCATGGCCATATATACGTGAACGGCAGGAGAGTATCGATACCATCGTACGAAGTTCGTGCAGATGATGAGATATCCGTGAGGCCGGCAAGCAAGAACCTGGTGCATTTTAAGAGCCTTGCCGAAGCAGGCCCTGTGACTGTGCCTGCATGGCTTTCAGTCAATGAGGACCGTTTGGGCGGTAGAGTCTTGTCAGTTCCGACAAGAGAACAGATAGACCTGGATATCCAGGAACATTTGATCGTCGAGCTGTACTCGAGGTAATGCTGCCCCAGATGAGAAGGAGGGTGCTGAGCGCGCTATGATTGAATCTCCAAAGCCTAGAATCGATTGCCAGGAGGATGGCGACCGATACGGCAGGTTTGTCGTGGAGCCTCTTGAAAGGGGATACGGCATAACTCTGGGCAACTCATTGCGCAGGATCCTTCTGTCGTCATTGCCCGGGGCTGCAGTCACCTCGGTCAAGATCGATGGGGTGTTGCACGAGTTCTCGACTATTCCCGGGGTTTACGAGGATGTGACAGATATCATCCTGAATCTCAAAAGCCTTCTTGTAAGATTGCATACAGATGTTCCCAAGGTCATTCGGCTTAGTACTGAGGGCCCTGGTGACTTTGTAGCCGCTGATTTTGAGGCAGATGCTGAAATAGACATACTCAACCCCGAACTTCACATTGCTACACTGGGCATGGTCGAGGCCGTGAATGAGGATACTGGCAAGACTGAGGAGCGCGGAGCAGTCCTATCACTTGAGGCCGTAGTTGAGCCCGGCCGGGGATATGTGCCGGCCGAGAAGAACAAAAGGCCTGAGCAGCCCATAGGTGTAATACCGATGGACTCGATTTTCACCCCGGTGGAGAAGGTAAACTACACTGTCGAGAATGCACGAGTGGGCGGGGTTACCGACTACGACAGGCTTGTTCTCGAAGTGTGGACTCACGGGACTATCACTCCCAAAGAGGCTGTCGGCATGGCGGCTTCGATGATGAGTGAGCACATGAGGCTGTTCATCAATCTCAATGAACCAGGAGAAGATGATGGTCCCGGAGAAGACGAGCCGCTCGAAGACGACAGTGAAGATCGGGTGCTCGAGATGGTCATCGAAGACCTGGACCTTTCTGTGCGATCGTATAATTGCCTGAAGAGGGCCGGGATAAATACCGTCGACGAGCTTATCCACAAGACGGAAGAGGAAATGCTCAAGGTGAGGAATCTGGGACGCAAATCGCTTGAAGAGGTCAAGCAGAAGCTTGAATCACTGGGACTGTCGTTGCGACAGCCTGAAGAGTAGTGTAAGGGAGGAGAGCGCAGATGAGCCGCAGAAAGCTCAGCCGTACAGCGGAGGAGCGGCGTGCTCTTTTCCGGGGCTCGGTGACGTCGCTGTTTCTACACGACAAGATAATCACCACGGAAGCGAAGGCAAAAGAGATACGCCCAGTTGCTGAAAGACTCATAACATGGGCAAAGACAGATGATCTGCATAATAGACGCCTTGCAGCCACTTACGTGATGGATCCTGCAGCGCTGCAAAGGCTATTTGGTGAGATTGGGCCTGCCAACATTGATAGACCGGGAGGATATACCCGCATAATCAAGCTTGGCCAGAGGCGCGGAGACGGTGCGGCGATGGCCATTATTGAGCTGGTTGATATGCCCGGCAGCAGCGTAAGAGCTGGCTCGGCCAAAGCCAAGAAGTGATGTGGCATGAAGCCTGTAGTGCACGTCGAGAATGTGAGCTATGCCTACAATGGCGGCAGCCAGGAACAGGTAGAGGCGCTTCCTGTCCGCATCCACAACCCCGCCCATGAGGATCATGTAATCATTCAGGTCGATCTGCCCGATCACCTCGCGGGCCCGGGTGTCGATCACCAACACGGACTCGCCCTGCAGACTCGTCGCGTACAGAACGTGTCCGGCCTCGTCGAGGATCAGTTCTCCCGGGGACTCCAAATCG
>DMOT01000031.1 GCA_003456765.1 Bacillota bacterium | reverse complement strand
TATGGATACTCACCGCATTGACAGACAAGTAGCGTATTGGAGGGTTTCGGGCAGGGAGTTGCACATGAAGAACCAAGCCCCACTCTTCATGCTCCAGGCGTTGCGGACTCTCGCGCCTGGAGGATGAAATGGGCCATGATCCCCGGCAAGTCTGATCTGTTATCCATCCTGCTTCGGGCAGAATGACGCCACGGGGAAACATACATGCGAGGAATGAGTGGAGTAGATACTCAAGACCACAGCTTCTCATCTAGTCTCAGTGCTTCTGTCAACGGCAACTACATGCCAAAGATGTAGCGTTGAATCGCCTGCGCCACACCGTCATCCTCGTTTGACTCAGTGACGGCATCGGCAACATTCTTGAGTGCCCCGGCAGCGTTGGCCATTGCAACGCCAAATCCTGCAGCTTCAATCAAGCCGGAATCGTTGAAGCTGTCCCCGACAGCCATAACCGTGTCCATCCCGATGCCCAGATGGTCACATACTCTTCTTACGCCCTTCTCTTTCGTTATTCCCGCGGCAGTGATCTCCATGTTCGCAGCCGAAGTCCAGGTCACTTCAACCGTCCCCCAGCTGCCGACGTAATCTCGCAATCGGGCCATCAGGTCGGAATCATCACAATACATGCCGTACTTGATCCAGTCGTGATCTAGCATCTCGTCAGTCCAATCATTGTGTGCAAAGATCTCCGTAGTGTATCCCCAGAAACAACATCCAGTCTCGACTGTAAGCTCATGCAGCCGGCGAACATCGTCGCCGTCCATGAAGTGCCTGTCCAATAGATGCCCGGGCCCAGCCCAAACTTCAGCGCCGTTTAAGAATACCATCGGAGACTCGAGGTAAAGCTCCTGCGCAAAGCAAAGCCCGTCAGGCCTGCCTCTCCCTGTGGCAAGCACCACGATTACTCCTGCCTCTACAGCTTTCCTGACCCATAATTTCGTATCGTCTGAGATTCTTTTGTCATCTGTTAGTACTGTTCCATCAAGATCGAGTGCTAAAAGCCTGTACTGGGGCATATTCAATGTCTACCTCCTTGTGGTCTTCGACAAGCTCTACTATCTGTTCAAGCAGATCCAGACAGCCTATTCTCACATGGATTCCCAATCCATCAAGATTTCGCTTCATGCTGTATGTTGACTATATCACTCCCAGCCATCAAGGCAAAAGGACATCCCCCAGTAGCCAAATGGCGAATTGATCTAAGTCAGCCCTGGTTATGCCCTAGGAGCTAAGGCATGGCTGAAATCAGACCCGCCAGCTATGGGCAAGCAGCCTCAGACTAAAACCCACATTCCGCATGTAACATATGCAAGATGCATTATTACTGCATAGTCAGCTAGGCATTGTAATCAATGGCTTTGGGCTGAAGAAAAGGCGGACTTCGTGAGCTATTGTTTTACATGTAGATCATGGTAACGCGATGTTTGTTCGAGGCTTAACTGAATTGAATCACGAGCCTCCGAGGCGATGCGTTTCGCCTGAAGATGATAGTTGCTAAAGGCTTTGAGCCTTGTGCTACCAAGTTTCGTGGCTACTTCAATCATCTGAATGCGCATGTGAATGAGACCGTGGAGTTTGGGACGAGGATTGGGGGATGAAGGCCGAGTACCTAACCGGATGACCCACCAGCGGGTCATCCCGCTCCGCCGAAATGAAGAAGGTTGCAAACCAAAGATATACTCGGGAGTAGGGGCATCTACTGCCTCAGACGCCCTGACCGCACGCGGGCTACTGCCTCTTGGTGGCTGTGCCGGGTGGGCAAAGCGTTTCCGGGGTCTGAAAGGTTATAGAGCCACACCTCCGGGAGGCGCCGAACGCCGGACCTGATACGAGGATCAGATGAAACAGATTGACAAGCTGCCTCATCGCTCTCCGGCGGCTTTGCCAGTTGAGACACCTAGCGGGCTAGGGCAATCATGGCTTGCAGTCCCTGAAAAGCTGTCAGGTAGTCATCAGCCGAAAAGGCCACGGTGTTTGCGTCGACTAGCCTGGAATACGGCATCCTGGCTGCATTCATGGCCAAACCGAAGTCCTTGAACTCGACTTTGAAGGTGACAGGGGAGTCTGGCAGCCAGGGTCTGGCAGAACCCAGCGATGCAAGGGCCTGCTCTGTCTCTTGCCTGATCAGGGCCTGAGCCTTTTCTGGAGGCAAGCATGAGGCAGACTGCCTGGTAATGGCGGTTTTGACGGTGGCGGTTCTGATGTGGGGAAGAAGCTCTCTGGCTTCCTGGCTCACAACGTCATCTCCACACACAAGAACTACGGGGACTCCGAAATACCCGGCCAATCCAGCGTTAATTCCTGTCTCTCCGAGGAGGATGTCGTTCACCCAGACATTAGCCACACTGGCACCGGATATGGTGTGGCTCAACACGCCCGGGGTTCCCATTCGCGAATGGTAGCCGACGAAAATGGCAGCTGCACAGTCTTTCCCTATGCCCTGCATCATCGAAAGGGGTTTGGGAGCCCCTGAAATCAGAGTCGCAGCAGGATTGAGCTTCTCAATAAGAAGGTTGATCATGGGACCATGGGAATCGTTGACGATTATCTCGGTGGCCCCGGCATTGAGCGCACCCTCAATGGCCGCATTAGCTTCGCCTGTCATGAGAGCACGCGCACGCTGATAATCCCCGCCGTCGGAGGAAGTATGCGGTCCTGACGCAACAACACCTGATACTCCCTCAATATCGCAGGAAATGAAGACTTTCATTCGATCTCCTCCCTCGGAATTCCCTGGCAGGCGAGGGCGAAGTGGAATCCGCTCCCTGCCGGCCGTCATTCTTTCTCGAATCCCTTTTCTACAGCGAGGCGATGACTCCCTGCCCCGGCGATTCCCGAGGTCTTTAGAGTTTCCTGCTTACAGCGGTTACGGTGCCGCAGATCCGCCAGATGGTCTCCCAGGTCGTGAAATCCCCGTGTGGAAAGGAAAACCTGCCTCGCAGGCGAATATTGGCCTATTGAAGGCGCGTGGACTCAAAGAAGGGATTCCGTGGCCGATAGTGGAACAGAGCGATTAATACAGCGGGGTTAAGATTGACTTTATAAGCCCAAAGGGTTAAGTAAGCCAGGGGGGGAGGTGGCCCCTATGTACGTGCCCCCATCCACAGGCGCGCTTCTTCTGGGAGCTCTCCTTATTGGACTGGAGTACTGGGCAAAGTCCTTTGTATCCGGCCTTCCGAAGATCGCCTGCCGGCGGGATGCCAAGACATACTGGGCCTTGCGTTCTTGTAGCTGGGTTGCGGCAACCGTCCTTTTGGGCCTGGTCTTTGGTTTCAGCTCCTGGACTCCACTGCTTGCGCTGGCCTATGCCGCCATAGCAAGCACCGAACGGCTGCTGACAAGGCTCCAGAGGTGCCTCGCCACGCTCACGGGCTCGCGTCTGCCCTGGCTCCAGATCCTGCCCATGCTGCTACTGGCTGTGCTGGCTGTTTTCGGATCTGGGCTTGCATGTTCTCTGTCGGAGCCGGTGGCCGAGTTTATCGTTGCGCTCGTTTGGTCCGTGCCGGCTTTCGCAAGATCTGCCGTCAGCCATCAGCGGATTTTGGAATATGTAGCAGTCTACATTCTCGTCTCGCAGCCTGCAAACCACATCATACGCACCTTGCTGGGCAGAGGGTTTGACGCTGAGTCAGCGGGCGTGCAGGCAGACTCTGTGGCGCTGGCGTCCTTCAGCGAATTCGCGGAAAAGGATAACGTTTATGCGGATGCGCAGACTCTTCGGGCGGGCCGGGTTATCGGAATGTTGGAGCGATGGATGATTGTGACCTTCGTAGTGTTGAACCAGTTCGGTTCGATAGGTTTGATCCTCACAGCCAAATCTATAGTGCGATTTTCAAAATTCGATAAGAACCCTGAGTTTGCAGAGTACTATCTGCTTGGGACTCTCTACAGCATGACCATAGCTCTACTTGCCGGACTGGCGCTTCGGGGGTGAACAAGATTGAACAAGAAACAGAGGTATGTTGCTGTGAAGATGGACATGCGCTCATCCAGACGCATTTCCGACAGAGCGGCGGCACAAGAACAGTTGTTTGCAACCATGAAGGCGCTCAACGAGGAGTTTGCCGATGCCGTGCAGTCCAGGTTTATCGTGACACATGGCGATGAGGCACAGGGCCTTTTAAGGGCAGACATGGTCTCAAGCGTCGTGCGGGTTATGGAGCGCGCTGTCGATGGCATGCGCCCGGCGATACTCCGTTTTGGCATAGGCCTGGGCACATTGGCTACCACTATTCAGCCCGATGCCATTGGAATGGACGGAGAGGCGTGGTACAGGGCGAGCGCGACTATTGTTGATGCGGCGCGGACAAGAAAATTCGTCTTGTTCAGCGGATTTGGCGAAGAATTGGACATCCAGTCGAGTGCAATGGCGAATCTTCT
This sequence comes from Bacillota bacterium, assembly GCA_003456765.1. Lineage (GTDB taxonomy): Bacteria > Bacillota > DTU025 > DTU025 > DTU025 > UBA10085. The sequence goes on along the minus strand of DMOT01000031.1, from coordinate 1,620 downwards.
GCTCTACCTGAGATACAGATGGACGAATGATCAGCAGAGGGTAATAGAGCTTGTGGAAGCATCCCCCACGCAGGCAGCTGCAGCCGAGCAGCTTGGCATCTCCCAGGCGGCAGTCTCAAAGAGCCTGAGGATAGCTGGATGGCGTTACTACATCGATGGGCGAGATGCACTAGTCCGGATGTTGGATTTTGCATCGGACGGATCCGGAGATCGGAGCTTTTAGAGGGCTGCCTTCATGGAATCGGACTGGTGGAAGCGGTTGATACGGGACGGATCCACGGTTCGTGCGACAATGAACAAGTCAAGCCGGCCCAAAGGCAGCATGGTACGGCGATTGGCAGGCAAACGCAATTGCATCACAGGATTATGCTGGCGCACCTATCTCTGTGAGGACATGCATCGCACATGCTGAATGTCGCGAGGCGAGCGGGGAGGTTTGACCCTAAGGGCAAGACCTGCGAGGTCGATTTGAGCGGCGTCATGAGCAGTGAGTCGCTGAGGGCCACCCCGATGGCATTCGCATCAAGCAGGGAGAAGAGAGCTCTCTGCGCCTCCAGGGGCATCACCTCACACCCGGGGGATATTCGAGGTCCAACCTCCATCCTAAGCAGAGATGCGCGCTCGGCGCAGTTCCGCCTGATGTGGGATGCGAAGCTCCTCAGAGAGATGGTTCCAATGGCATCGAGGACGACTCCCGCCAGCGGGTCGCCGGAGTCAAACTCCGCCTTTACTTGGCGCTCGAGCAGGGGACCTATGGTAGCTATCGCTAGCATCACATGGCTTGCCCCCTCATATAGCCTGCCCTTGCAAGGCATGAATGTGCCACTCATCCTTCCGCTTGAGTCAAGAAGGATGCCGTCATCGGCTATTGATTCTACTGCGACGACTCTTACAACTCCGCGCGGGATGGCCAGGCCTCCGACGATGGCCCTGTTGGCCTCGGAGATAGCGGCAAGTGTGGCCGATAAGGCACAGGCGCTCGGAAGGTGGGGGTCAGCGGAAGGCACACAACCTCCATCTCCGGTATTTCCGATCTCAGCCGACATTCCCAGGGCCCTGAGGACCTCATCTGCCGGAACCGGCTCGGGGCTTATGCTGATTACGGTCTGCTCTAAAAGGAAGTTCTCCATTCGATCGATGCTCCGTTCATGATCTGCTCGCCCGGCTCGTGCACGCATTCGGAATGTGTGCGGATCGTGCCCGGTGCCGCGCTCTTTATCCTCTGACGAAGAACATGGATTCTGTGAAAGCCTCCATGAACATCGGGCTCGCTCCGAGCTCCACATGTTCCACTACGTCGGCCAGCCTGCGCGCTTCCTTGTATGCTCTGGCGCTTGCCAATGCCATAATCACGCCCTGGCCTGCGGCATTTCCCAGCGAGACTAACCGGGCGTCGCCCGCATCGGGCAGCAATCCAATGGCAGTGGCGGCATGAGTGTCAAGATAGGTCCCAAAAGCCCCAGCCAGCACTATCTGCGAGAGTTCATCAGCCTTGATCCCGCTCTCTGCAAGGAGAATTTCGACTCCTGCTCGAATCGCAGCTTTCGCCAGCTGCAGCTCGCGCACATCCCGCTGGGTGAGGACTACACGCGGGCTAGGCGGCACGGGTTCCGCCAGCAC
>DMOT01000028.1:5045-5713 GCA_003456765.1 Bacillota bacterium | reverse complement strand
CCGTCCTTTATTCCTTCTATTGCCTTGGCTACCTTATCCCTTACGTCTTTCGGAACCTTGTTGCCGATGACAGACATGTCAGTGAGCACTACGCCGTCGTTGACGACGTTATACATGAACGTCTGTCCGCCTTTCCAGGGCCCCTTGAAGTGCATCGTAGCTACGTCGTAAAGCGACTTGTCCACTCTCTTCATTACGCTCGTAAGAACGTGGCCCGGCTTGATGCTATCCTGGTTGGCATCGGAGCCAATTGCAAAGGCGTCTGCTTCGGCTGCGGCCTCAATCACGCCAAGGCCTGTGTCGCCAGCTGCGTGCAGGACCACGTCTGCGCCCTGTCCGTACTGGGCCAACGCCAGCTCCTTGCCTTTCGCCGGGTCGCCGAAGCTTCCTGCAAATGCATAGAGCACTTCAATCTTGGGATCAACCGACGCTACTCCCTGCTGGAATCCTTGGAGCCAGTTGCGTCCAACAGCGATGTCCATTCCGCCAATGAAGCCTACCTTCTTGTCACGGTTGATTCCTTTTACATCAGTGCGGGTGGTCATGAGGGCCGCCAGCACCCCTGCCACATAGGCCCCTTGCTCTTCTCCATATTCAACAGAGATGACATTGTCGATTCCGGTCAACTGTCCATCGAACAACACAAAGTGCTGCTTGGGGAAGAGCGG
>DMOT01000028.1:0-4876 GCA_003456765.1 Bacillota bacterium | reverse complement strand
TAGCCTGCCTGAGCCGAGTTCCTGAGGTTAGGCTCCCAATCAACAGCATTGAACGACTCAACAGACTTGATTCTGCTCACATCGTAGTCATCCTTAGCCTTCTGCAAGCCTGCATAGCCAGAGTCGAAGAAGCCTTTATCTCCCAAAGTTCCAGTGATCACATATGCGATTTTTTGAGCCCTAGCTTCTACATTTTTGGTCCCGAACAAAGGGCTGAAAAGCAAACCGACGAGGAGTCCTATTACGACAACTTGGATGAACCTTTTCTGCATCATTAGTGTCCCTCCTATTTGGTCATACGTCTCTTCGCTCTGCTGTACAGATCCACTGCAGCATTCTGCACGTACTCGAACAGGGCATTCAAGTCGCAATCTACCAGCTGCTCGTCATCGACGAGTATGCGCCCGTCAACGATAGTAGTGCGAACGTCTGCAGCACTTGCCGAATAAACCAGGTGTGCTACTACGTTTTCCTGCATCCCCCCAGTGAATGTAGGCCACAGGTGGGGTTTCCCCATGTCAACAAGGATCAGGTCAGCCTTCTTGCCCACCTCGAGCGATCCTATCTCCTTCTCAAGGCCTAGGCATCTGGCGCCTTCGATAGTCGCCATGCGCACAACAGTCTCTGCCGGAAGAGCGCGTGCATCCCCTGTGGCCAGTTTCTGCAGCATCGCGCCTACACGCATCTCTTCGAACATGTCGACATTATTATTTGAAAGATTGGAATCCGTTCCAAGGCCCACTACAATGCCCCTCGCCAGCATCTTGGTGATCGGCGCAACTCCTGACGCCAGTTTCATGTTGCTGGAGGGGTTGTAGGCCACCTTCATTCCTGACTCAGCCATGATGTCCATGTCACGGTCATCAACATGGACACAGTGGGCTGCCAGCATCCGACCGCTCATGGCACCGATCTCGGCCAGTTTCTCGAATGGAGAACATCCGAACTCCTCGCGGATCTGGTCGATCTCCGCCTCAGTTTCAGCAAGATGCGTATGGATGCCTATGCCCGAAGCCAGAGCTGCATCATGGCAGTCCTTGTATGTCTGCCAGTCGCAAGAATAAGGAGCATGCACTCCGTACCAAGGGATCACCCTGCCCGGGCATCTTCCCAGCCACTCATCGACGAAAGCCTTATTGCTCGCATACGTCTCGCCTGCTCCTGCCGGGTGATCAATTATCTGAGGCGCTATGACCGCGCGGATTCCGGTCTTTTCTGCAACCTCTGCCACTGCACCAGGATGGCGGTATATGTCAATGAACGTGGTTGTCCCGCCTAGAAGCATCTCGGCCTGGCACATGAGGGCGCTGGCACGAATATCGTCCGGTGTCAAGCTGGCGTCGATCGGAAAGCATATCTGCTCGAGCCAATCCATGAGAAGCTTATCCTCACACACGCCGCGCATCATGGTCATATGCGTATGCGTATTAACCAGGCCAGGCATGACCACACAGCGCCGGGCATCGATAACGCGCCGGGCGCCAACATCCGGTTCGCCTTCGCCCATTGCAACTATCCTATCCCCTGAAACCGCCACATACCCGCAGGGGATGAGGGTCATAGACTCATCCATTGCAAGGATGATTCCATTCTTGATGAGAATATCCGCCTGCGTCATCTCGAGCTCCACCACCTATTTGAGGTAATCAACGTAGTCTATGAGACGGGTCTCAGGAAGCACTCCCATGTCAAGCAGAATCTGCTCTGCCTCAGCCAGGCTGCGGGCGTCACGCGTCTTCAGCACAGGCCTTGACACCGCCTCCACAATAGTCTTCGGATCGAAGAACAGGTCAACAGCTGCAAGCGGCGTCAGCCTTACAGTCGTCCCCCAGGGCTCGGTCAACATCATGCGGTGAGCTCCAAGCTCGCCCGTGGCCGCCACTGCCGGCCACTTCTCGACCGGGTCAGGAAACTCGTTGCATATTCTGAACATGTCCTTGACGTCCCGTTGAGTCAGGCCGTATGCGCCGAGGAACGCGCCTGCCTTCATCGCCTTCCCGACATTGCGCTCCAGATCATCCATTTCAAGCTCGCCGTCGCATCCGTATCCTGCAAGCCCATAGAACGTGGGAATCTCGAGCCGAGTCATCATCCCAAGCGAGATGAAATCCCCCATCGGCGTCCGAGGCGTCTTGACCTCATCTCCGGAGAAGAACGAATCTGACCCTACATCCATTCCGACGAAAATATCGATTTCAAGTTCCGCCATTACCTTATTCATCTCATCCGCTAGCTGGGCCGGACCGTTACCGATCCCTACAACGGCGCACTTTACGTCGAACATGTCGGCGACGATCATCTCAGGCGTCTTGCGCCCGCGAACACTGCTGTTTCCGTCGACGAGAGCAACGTTCCTCGAGATCTGCTTTGCCCCTTCAATCTCCGACACATCGTATACAGTAGGCCGCAGTATGCAGGCAAAATCGCTGTCGGCCACGGCTGTGCCATGATCGCTCCACCACTGGCACGAGATGCCCGCAAGATAGATCTCTTCCACTCCCAAAGTCTTCAGGTAGTTCATTACAGGAATGGTCTGTATAATATCGCCGCCCCCGCCTATTCCCATCAAGAATGCTCTTCGGGCGCCGATAGCTGCCTCATGCATACTCATCTTCGTAGCTGCCATGCCAAATCACCTCTTATGACTCTGATGATTTCCTCGTTTGAGCCTTCATCTTGTTGATGCTCACCACAATCAGAGAGACTACTGTGAACACGTATGGAATCATGATTATGAAATGCGATGGCAATCCTACAGACTGCAGTCGCATTGATATCGCCTCTGCGAGGCCGAACAGGAACGCGCCTATCGCCACCTTGTACGGATCTGCGTCTCCGAAGAAGATGACTGCCATCGCCATAAACCCACGGCCTGCCGTCATATTCTCAGTGAACATGCAGAGTGCTCCGAGGGAGAGGTGGGCGCCTGCCAACCCGCACAGGGCACCGCTGATCAGTATGGAGGTCAGCCTAATCCTGTCAGGGTCAACTCCCAGCGAAGCCGCAGCCTGTGGCGTCTCGCCGACCGCGCGTATCCTAAGGCCCAGCTTGGTCTTGTAAAGGACGAATTGGGCCACAAAGACCAACACAATCGAGATATATACCAGGAATGAGTACCCGCTCAGGAGCTCACCCAGTACGGGCACATTGCACAGTCCTGGAATGACGACGTCTGGGATCCCTACCAGCCCCTGCGTCATCTCGCTCTTGTTAGTCCAGATGGTCCGCAACAGAAAAGCGGTGAATCCCGAGGCAAACAGGTTAACAGCCATTCCCGCTATGACGTTGAGAGCCTTGAACCTGACAACGAAAGCCCCAAGTATCCAGGCCATGATCAAGCCAACGAGAACGGAAGCGAGTATCGCCATGACCCAGCTGTGCGTAAAGAAGCTGACCGCCACTGCAGTGAAAGCGCCTGAAAGCATCATTCCTTCCAGAGCAATATTGAGCACGTTGGCCTGCTGCGTAAATAGACCGCCCAATGCCGCCAGCAGAATAGGGGTGGTCAACCTGATGGCTGCCACCAGAAGAGACAAATTAAACGTTCCTGCCACAGGTCTTCACCTCCTTGCGGCCAGACTGCCCGCTGCCTGAAGGCAGTTTCGGCTTGGCCTTGAGTAGCTTCAAACCCGTAAAGTCTGCAGCCACAAACAGAATGATGATCGCCCTCAAGGAATCGATCAGCTGTTTGGGCACGTCCGTCGCAAACTCCATGATGTTGGCGCCTGACTGGAGCCCTCCGTAGAAGATGCCGGAGAGCAGTATGCCAATGGGGTTTCCTTTCGCCAGAAGGGAAACCGCCAGCCCATCCCAGCCGTATCCTGGGGAGAAGTTGTTGATGAACCTGTGGTGCACCCCCAGGATCTCTATGGCCCCGGCAATGCCCCCAATGGCACCGCTTATCAACATGGCGCGTATCGCGGTGCGGTCAGTATTTATGCCGCTTGCGCGGCTGACCGATGGGGACAGCCCCGTCATCCGAATCTCGTATCCGAGGGCAGTCCGCTTCAAAAGGAATGCGATAATCGCCGCAAACACCACCACGAGCAGCAGCCCTACGTGCAGACGGGATGCTGCCGACAGCTCGTACAGCTCGGCAGAGCTGAATATCGCCGGAGTCTGCTGCAAATCTCCCGGCTCCTTAAAAGGAAAGGACACCAAGTACGAGGTGAAATACTGTGCAACGTAGTTGAGCATCATCGTCGTAACGATCTCGCTGGTACCCCACTTTATCCGAGCTATGGCCGGAAGGTATGCCCATGCCGCGCCCACTGCCGCAGAAAGCCCTATAGCCAGCAGCACATGGAGCAGAGGCGGCACCCCTTTGATGCTGAAGCCGATCCAAGCTGCTGCAAAAGCGCCCAGGTAAAGCTGGCCCTCAACGCCCATGTTGAACATGCCACACGCGAAGGCGACGGCCACTGCAAGACCTGACGCTATTACAGGTATGGAACGAACCAGTGTGTTCTCTATGTTAGAGCGGCCTACGAATGCCCCGCCGATCAACGCTCTGTACGACTCGATCGGGTCTTCGCCCGCTATGGAGATGATGACCAGGCCAATGGCTAGCGCCAGCGCAATCGCCAGCAGTGGCCGGCCTATCCCGGCAGCGATCCGCCGCCATACATTATCTTGCTGCGTCATCGTGCTTCCTCCTCTGGTTCAGCATCACGGACACCCGCCATCAACAGGCCCATCTTTTTCTCGTCCACATCGCGGTTGGGGAAGGAGCTGATTATCTCTCCCTTGTACATCACTGCAATCGTATCAGCAAGGTAGAGCATCTCTTCCAGATCTGAGGAGATCAGAATGATTGCATATCCCCTGCGTCTGCGGTCCAGCAACTGTTTGTGGACGAAGTCAATCGAGCCAATAT